>JBGTRP010000236.1:0-9061 GCA_041940685.1 Acanthopleuribacteraceae bacterium | reverse complement strand
CCATGGTCACGCTGGACACCCTCAGCCAAAGCCGATACTTCACGGTGGATTGGTTCCGCGAACGGGAGCTCGAGGTTCGAGTCGGCATGGAGTTGGGCTCATTCGAGATGGTCAAAAAATACGTGGCCATGGGCTTTGGTTTCTCGATCGTGCCTGAATTCGCGGTCTCCGAGGAAGTGGCCGAGGGTAGGCTCCACAAGATTGAAATCGAGGATGCGGTAGACTTTCAGTGGATCAGCGTTTTCGTGGCAAAAAACAAGTACATCACGCGCGCGGCCCGCGCATTTATCGAATTTTTAAAGTCCTACCCCGAGCTAGGGCATCTTCGCCCATTGCCGCGGGCAACATCGCCATAATCCATCCCCCGAATTGTGTTGCGCCGGAGCTCGTGGCGGATTCGTAACCAGCCGCCTGAAGCGCGAAGCTTAATCGAAATATTAATTTTTTAGTTGACAAGTCAACAAAGGCTCACTAGATTGAGAATTCGAAGTATTAATTTTTTAATAGTTGCGAGGATGGAATGGCTCGAAAAAAATCGAAAACACTTACCGAGGCCGAGCACCGCATCATGGAAGTGCTTTGGAGAAACGGCTCGGGATCGGTAAAAGAAGTGACCGAGGCGCTCTGCCGCGACCAGGCCCTGGCCTACAACACGGTGCTCACCATGTTGCGCATCTTGAAAGATAAGGGCTACGTGGCTTACCGAAAGCAAGGCAGAGCTTTTATTTACACGCCCTTGGTGGATAAGAACGAGGCGCGCGGCAAGGTCTTGAAATACCTGCTCGGCCAGTTTTTCAACAATTCCCCATCGTTGCTGATCCAGAACCTGCTGGAAGACGAAAAAATGGACGCGATAGAACTTAAACGGCTAAAAGATCGAATCAATGAGAGTGAGCGGGAGGCGGATTGATGTTCAGGGAACTTTTTTCCAATAATTTGGTTCAGGATATTTTGATGCTGTTGGTGCATCATCTTTGGTTGGGACTGGGGTTGTTTCTCGCGGTTGCGCTCATGTTGCGTCACTTCGATCAACTGGCCACCACTACCCGTTACCGCGTTTGGGCGCTGACCTTGCTGGCGGTCGCGGTTTTACCCATGGCGGCGTTGATCCCCAAACCCGAGCTCCAATTGTTGGGGAAAACCGCCCAAGAAACCTCCTCTCCCGCGGTGCGGTCAGCAAGCCTTGGCGGGTCGGTTCAATCGGAGCCCCTCGTGGAGAAAAGAGCGGGCGCTCAAGAGCCCATCGCCGGAGCTCAAATGCCAGACACGATTATGGCCACCACAACCGCGCCTGAGGCTAACCAATCAACCATGACCAAGGTCGCCCCCGCCCGCGCGCCGTTTCCCTGGCCCAGCATCGCCGGTGGGTTGCTGATCGCTTGGCTCTTGGGCGTTTGCTGGAAGTTGTCGGGAATCGCCCGCGGCCTGGTTGTGCTTCACCGGGTCAAGCAGGAATCCCGGCCCTATCCCTGCGATGGCGAGGTTTTGCCCTGGTTCCTCGAACAATTGCGCGAACATGACTGCCGGGGTCAAGTTTCCTTGCGGGTCTCCTCAAAGATCGCCTGCCCCGTGGCGCTGGGCTTTCGCGGACCCGCGGTAGTGCTGCCGGATTGGTTGGTGGAAAAGCTGGACGCCGCCGACCTGAAGCGGCTGATTCTGCACGAGTTGGCGCATATCAAACGCCGAGACGATTGGGCCAACCTGGGCCAAAAGCTCGTGGAAGCCTGTTTCTTCTACCATCCCGGAGTCCGCGGCTTGTCGCGCGGCATGGATTTGGAACGGGAAGTTGCCTGCGATAGCTGGGCCGTCTCGGTGCTGGGCGATGCGCCCCGTTACGCCCGCTGCCTGGTCCATGTTTTTGAAACGATGAACAGGCAACCGCGGCCCGTGTTGGCGGTTGGCGCCTTACATACCAGACACCAGTTGAGCCGCAGAGTGGACAGCCTGCTCAAGGGCCCAAAAGGCGCCCGTTTTTCCTCATTGCCCCTCACCGCGGCCATGCTGCTATTGTTCGCCGGCGGCTACCTGGCCTTTTCTTTTGCGGCGCCGAAACCGCGGCTAAGCTCCCCTCTGCTTGTAAATCAATCGGGGGAAGGCGCGGAAAGCCAGTCCGCATCAGAGGAAGCGCGGTCCCGGGCTCGTGAGAGACAAGCGAGGTTGGAGGAGAAAGAAATGCAAGCGCGAGAGCGCGCCCTCCAAGCCGAGGAACGAGCCTTGGCGCGCCAAGTGGAACGGCTAGAAAAACAAAAAATGGAGTTAATGGAAGCCCGTGAGTTGGAGAAACAAAAGCACGTCCTTCACGCGGAACAAGCCGAATTGGCCAAGATCGAGCGCCTGCAAAAGGCGGAACTAGAGCGCATGCGGGCGATGGAAGCCAAACAGCTTGAAAAACAAGCGAGGCTTGAGGAGATGCAAAGGGCGCGGGAGCTTCAAATGGAAGAGCTCCACCGGAGGAACGAGGCCGCGGCGCTTGAAAGGGATCGGGTGGCCGCCCGGATGGCGCAAACCCGCGGCGAAAGCATTTCAATCTCCAATACCTCGGTGGGCGGCGATGAGTCCTCCCGCATGCATTTCAACAACAACCGCTTTGAAATGAAGATTCACGGCCGCGTGGTCTTCAGCGATGATGAGAGCGATATCGAAAGCGTGTCCAGGAAAGGCCTGTTCGAGCTCAAGGAAAAGGGCCGCCTGCTCGGCAAGAAACGCTGGCTACGGGTCCGGGCGAACGCCGGTGGCGGCTTGACCTATGACTACCAGGTCAACGGCCGCGATGCGGATTTCGAAACCGAAGGCCGCGCCTGGCTGCGGGAAGTCCTGCCTTCCATGTTGCGGGACACCGCGATCAACGCGTTTCCGCGCATGACCCGCATCCTGGAGCAACAGGGCGTGGATGCCGCCTTCGATTACGTGGACCCGGTGGAAAGTGATTATGCGCGCGGGGTTTACTATCGTGTGATGATTGAATCGGACATGTTGGGCGAGGATGATTACACGCGGCTTTCGGCCCAGGCAGCGGTTATCGACTCGGATTATGAAAAAGCCCGTGTTTATAAAACTCTGCTGGGTAAAAACGCGGACAATATCGCCATGATCACCCAAATCGCCTCCGATTTGGAAAGCATCGATTCCGACTATGAAAAACGCGGCGTGCTCTCTCATGTCATCGAAACGGGACGCGCCAACGACGAGGTGCTGGGTCTGATGATGCGCGCCGCGGCCGGCATCGACTCCGATTACGAAAAGGCGCGTTTCCTGAAACAGGCCATCGACCGATGGCCCCTGGACACCCTGATGGAGCGCGGCCTGTTGGAGGCCGCCACCGGCATCGATTCCGACTACGAGCACGCGGGTGTTTTGATGGCCATCTTTTCCAACGGCAATCCCACCGCCGATCAGATGGAAACCCTGTTGGAGGAAGCGGCCGAATCCATCGGTTCCGATTACGAGCAGGCCAAGGTCTTTACCCGGGCCGCGCGCATCGGTCCCGTGGGGCCCGCCTATTTCAAGGCATTGCGCCACATCGGTTCCGACTATGAAAAGGCGCGGGTATTGAAAGCCGTCGCGGCTTCCGAGAACCTATCCGAAGAACAGGCGCTGCTGTTGTTGGAAACCGCGAAAGAACTGGGCGGCGACCATGAGAAGTACACCTTCCTGCGCGGGTTCATCAATGATTTCGAGTTGACGCCGCCTCTCCTGGAGGCCGTCAGGGCGGTTATGAAAACCATTGGCAGCGATTTCTACCATGGCAAGCTGAGCCGCCAGCTCGACAACCTTTAGGCAATCCCGTCCACGGCGGCTCTTTCCCGTAACTCCCGGTAAAGGCCGCCGAGCTCATCCTGGACCAATGTCCTCAAGGCGCCGGTCATCCGGCGCCTTTTTTGCGCCCCATCGGCCTGGTGGATTCGCTTGCCGTCCGGATCCTTGGAGTAGACGTCAAATCGCGCGGCCGCGGCTTCCAGCTCAGCAGGGCCCGGTTCTTCGCCAAAGAACCGCAGCAGCGACGGCAGGCGGGCCCTGTTCAATTGGGAATATTCCAGGAACAGGCAGGGACCTTGGATGGAGGCGAGCACGCGGCGGCAATTGAACGCCAGCAAACGGGCGCAATATTGCGCATCATCCATACGCGGACATGTCTCCGCATCCAAGGTCCCGCGAAAGAAGCTGGCGCCAAACAATTGTTTTTCCCTCAGGAAACCCGGCGGCGAGCCCAACACGGAAGCCATCACCTCGTGGGGATCTCGAAATAGGAAGATAGTGGGCACGCCGGGAAATATTTCTTGGATGAGGTCGATAAAGGCGCTGTTCCAACTGCTGAACTTGAAATAATAACGCCGTCCTCGCGCGGACTCTCGGGGTCCATGGGCCAGCATCAGGTTGCGAAACCAGGTGGGCTCCGCGCCGTTGAGGATTTGGTAATCGCAGAGCTTGAGCATATCGTTGATTTGGGCGGATTCCTCCACCACCAATCGGTGTTGGAGTTGGGCGAGCAGACGGGCGAGCAGGGTCGACCCGCACCGGGACATATGGAAAATGAAGCCCGCGGGAGGGGACACTCCCTCAAAAAGACCGGGCTCGCCCAGCAGGTCCACGCGCGTTTTGATGCTCTGTTTGGGGCCTTTCTCGGCCACACGGCTTTCGACCAAATGACGTAGAAATTCGTGCTGATGGTAAAGATCCTTCAACTCCAGCCACAGCATTTCCTTTTTGATATAGAAATCAATATAGGCGGGAACCGCGAGGGGAAACTCGCGCAACATGGCCGCGCACTGGGCATGGCTCTCACCGGTCAAGTCGATCAAAACAGCCTCGTTTCCGTGGGATCAAGACCCGGTTTTTGTGGTCTTCAACCCCCGTATTGCCTCCAAACCTGGTAGGCCCAATCGGTAAAAAACGCGAAATAGACCATGGTGAAGTACTTCAAATAATGGATGTGGAACAGGATGGAAGAGGAAAGGTGAAAACCCACCATCACGGCCATGTAATAGGGAGTCAAAGCGGGAACGAACAGCACGATCCAAAAGGTGCCTTCCACGAACCAGATCAGGATGCTGAGGAGACGGCAAACAAGGGGGAAACGGGCCAGGGCCAATGCGGGTCCGATATCGAACTGCAGATAGTAGGTAAGCAACGCGGCTTGCAGGGTGCGTCCATCGCCCCATCGCCATCCGCCATGGCGCAGCTTCATCACGGCTGAAGAGAAATAGACCAGTGTTGCCGCCAACTGGATCATTTGAATGGGCCACAAAACATTCTCCTGGTTCAGCGGCGCATCCAAACCGGGCGCAACCAGCAGGAACAGGAGTACGACGGGAATGATGTTCGTTTTGCGCCGCACATAGGACAGTTGAAGAATTTGACCAAAATAAAAAAAGTAGGCCAGGATGGCCAATCCGAGAAAAAGGCGAGGATAGAAACCGAAACAAATGCAGATGAGACTCAAACCGAAAACCATGCCGGCCAGTGCAAATTCGCGCGGTTTCAAATGGGGAATCTGAAACAGTCCCAACACCTTGACGGGCTGCCACAGCTCGCGTGCGGTGACGTGGAAGCGCCACTGGTCACGCCAGTTGTAGGCAAATTGCGCCAAAAGGTAACCGCAGGAAAGCAACAAAAACAGCTTGACCTGGTTGCCCTCGGTGGTACGGGTGAAAAAAGTTTCAAACAGCGACATCGATTATGGCTTCCTGGATCAGTTCCTTCATGGAAAAGGAGAACAACACCCGATCTCGTAGCGCGAACCGGGAGGGGCTATCGAAAACCGCCTCACGCTCGACCACCTCGACCCGTTGAAATTCGGAGTTCGAACCCATCATGCCGATATAGATCAGCAGCCACCTGAAGAATACCTTGCGCAGACGGGCATTCTCCAAACCGCCATGGTTGAGAAAAGACCGAATCTGGCTGCGAAGCATTTCCTCGTAGTTGGGGAACTCGGGCCGCCAACGATGTTTGACGCCTTCCCTAGTCTCCAAATCCAGGCAATAGACCTTTACCTTCTCTGGATCGGCGTAAAAGGAAAACATGGGATAGGGCGTGAGGGGCCAGATCTCCCACTCGCGAAGGATCACGAATAGGGAAAGAACCAGAAAAACGAGACAAACAAGCGCGGAGACCACCATTCCACAAGCACCCAAGGTCGATTCGATCCGCGTATCTTAGCGAAAAGCCGAGGAGCGGGTCAACCGGATGACCATTTGCTTTCAGAGGGTTGAGCTTGATTACCGGGAGCGCTCAGGGTTGGGGAATGGTTTGGAAAAAGTCCTCGGTCAGACGGTCGACCCCGGCGGAATCCAGGCTCAGGAACCCGGTTTCAAAGCGCAATTGGGCGAGGGCTTCCATGAACTGGCGCTTGGTGCGGACATAGGTCAACTGGGCATTGTTGAGGCGGTCCTGAAAATTGATCAAATCGATTAGAGTGGAAAACCCGAGTTGGAACTTCTTGCGTTCGTTGGCGAGCGCCAATTCGAAGAGCCGCCGCGATTCGGCCGCCGCCTCCAACGCGTAAAAACTGCTTTGCAGGTTTTCCAGGGCGAGCGCCACCCGCACCCGGATATTGCGGGCCAAATCATCGGTTTCCAGTTGATTCTGCTCCAGGCGGGCATGGGTTTGCATAAAGCGGCCGCGCGCCGCGTTATTTTTTAGGGGGAATTGATAGGAAAGCGAGGCGGTGAAATTCAGGCCCGGCGCCCGGTTGGTGAGTGCGCCCAAGAGCTCGCCCAGCCCGGACCCCTCGTCCAAGCTGTTGTAACCCGTGCCCAGACGAAGGTCCAGTGCGGGCTTCAAACCGTTGCGAGCGGCGCTCAAATCGATGGTCGCGGCCTCGGCGCGAAGACGGGCCGCATGGTAATCGGGCCTGCGCTCCAGAGAAGCCGCCACCAAGCTTTCCAAAATCTCAGGCCCCGGCAATTGGTAGCTTTCTATCGCCGGAAACTCCGTGGCGGGTTGCGGCAGCGCCGCAATATGACGGGGTTGAAGACCCATGGCAAGCCCCAACTGATGGCGGGCCTGGTAGACGGTGCTCGTGGCGGAAACACGCGCGGATTTTTTGGATGCCAAGTCCGCCCGCAACTGTAACAGCTCGTTTTTGGGAAGCTCGTCCGCCTCGATCAGGGTTTGCGTGTCGTCCACCAATTTCTCGGACCAGTTCTCGCTTTGAACAAAGACCTCCAGGGACTTCACACTGTCCAGGTAGAGCCAATAGGCGTTGATGGTATCCAGCAGACGGCTGGATACCGCGAAGTCCAAATCCGATTCACTGGCCTGATAACCCAGCTCGGAAGCGGTTTCCGCCGCACCGACCACGGCCCTGCCGCGATCCTTCAACAGGGGAACCTTCAGATCAAGATTCAGGGAGCCGTTGTTCTTGATCGAAACACCCGCCTCGTGGCTATCGGCGCGGTTCACCTCCAGGGATGCGCCGGCCTCCAGCCCCGAACGGAACTGTCTGGAAACCTCGCCGGTATAGAAAAAGGCGCCGTCCACACGCGCATCCAGCATGGATTGGGCTCGAGCCGCGGTCGATTGGGGCGTGTTTTCTTCGCTGCCTCCCGTGGATGCGGCGAGCTGATAATCAAAGGCCCCACTCTGTATTTGCCAGGCGCCGAGGCTCTGGCGCACCCTTTCCCGTTGAATTTGGATGTTGGGTTCCTCGGACAGGGTGATTTTAATGCACTCCAGAAGGTGAATGCCCGGCTCCGCGGCCGGCTCTCCGGCCATCAGAAAGGCGGGCAGCAGGATGGCCGAGAGGCCTAACCTCGGGGGAAAGGCCCTACGAGCCGCGAAAAAAATCAACCCTTCCGCCATTTCGGCCTTGAAGCCCCCGCCCCGGCCGCCCTCTCGGTAAATCGCGGTCGCGGATGCGGCCAAGCGGCCTACAATCGTTTTCATCATGTTTGCTCCCAAAGTACCGTTCTTCTGAGATGATTATTGTATCCCCGTCTGCCGGGAACGAGGTTCACACGAGGTGCGTCTCCGTGCAAGACCAAGGATTGCGGCCATCCCATACAGAGTGGGGCTCGAGCCGGGCCCCCTCAATCGCGGCCGGATCCCTCCTCTTGCTCCGCCAACAACTGGGACCAGCTTTCGTCCAAGAGCCGCTCCGCCCTGTCGGAGGCCAGTTCCTCCAAGGTCAAACGCGTCAGGGCCATGAGAAAAAGCATTTGCCCGCGGGATTGGCGAATCTTCTGGCGGTGGGCGTGATCGAACCTTTCCAAGTTCTCCGCGGCCAGTTTGACGAGCAGACCCAAAAGGCGAAAAGCCTCATCGGAGAGATCGCCCCGGTAGTTCTCCAGCCGGCCGCCATGCCGGTATGCGGGAAAGCTCTCAAGCCCCACGAAGGCCAGAAACCAATCGGCGCGATAGGCATCCAGCGCGGCCACGATTCCCATGTAATCCGCCAAAATTTCATCGATCATATTGTTGCGCATCGAGGAGAACACCCGGCCGGTAAAGTAGTGAGTACACTCGTGCGCCAGCCGAATTTTCCGGGATAACCGCAACCAGTCGGATGCTTCGAGACCCAAGGCGTAGGCCGGCACATTGCTGTAAGGGCCCTCGCTCAGCACGATAAAACGATCCTGGTAGAGTTGCTTTTGGCGGATCAGGTTGGGAAACTCCAGCTCCCAGGGAAAACCGGGGTTCTGTAGGCTCCAATCCCGCCGGTAGGCGTGAATGCGGTCCCAATTGTTGAACCCTGCGATCATAGTGGCGCCCATGGAGGCCGGTATCTCGCGAGGTTCGTTGCGGTACAAAAGCGCGCGCAAGATCGACTCAAAATCATGGCGGTTGCCAAGAATGAGAACGGGTATTTCTCCCGCGTAGGTCGGGTGAATCTGCAATTCGGCGCGCTCCGGCTCCCGCAGGCGAAGGCCCTCGCCCAGGCTGAAATCATCGGGCATGGCGCCCCGCCGCGTGACCTCGCGGTAGGCCGCCTCCTCGCTGATTCCCTGCTGGATTGGAAAGCGGAGTTGAGGCAGGCGCCGGCTCATGGCCGGCAGGAACCCCAGGGCCTCCACCTCTCGACGATAGAGTTTCCAGCGTTCCAAATGGAGTTCGGATTCAA
>JBGTRP010000235.1:0-9062 GCA_041940685.1 Acanthopleuribacteraceae bacterium | reverse complement strand
TATAAGTTTGAAATGAATCCATCGTAATCCAAGAAGACTAATATTGATGTACTTGCAGAGTTGAAACGTCTCTACTTAACAATAAAGAAGGGAAAGAATGGCAAATCACACCAGCTAGCCTTGCAGTTCAAAGAATCAATTGAGGAATCAGAAGATATTCATAGTTTTCTGACACATGTGACTGGAAGTTTCGTCAAACATATAAATATCGATATAGAAATTGATAAGAAGGCAAAGATGTGCAGAATATTCATGATTTTTAAGGATCAACCCATCAACGAAAACATATGGGACATGCTTGGCAGAAAGAATGTTTCAAAATTAAATGTTGAAAAGTGTTTTGAGAAATATTATGGAATTGAAGGCTCATATGTTACTGTTTCTGAATATTCGACTGGAAATTTGAATCTTTTTTTTAATGATTTATTTATAATTCATTTATTAAAAAAACCATGTTAATAAAAATAGATTATTGATTAATAATTTAATAATTTACTGGATAAAAATTAAAATTATGATGGAAAAGAAATCTTTAATGATATGTATTAAATCAACAACTAACTAGATGATTGCTCAAACTTAAATGACTTAAGACCTCACAATGCTATATTAGTCTGTCAATTCGGCGACCATGGCCTTTTCCATAAAAAGTGGAAGGTTATAGGCCAAGTCCACCAATGGTCAAGGGAAGAATGGCCATTACCCCTTTTCCTAAGATTCGAAAAGGGAAGCTCTTTTGGCTTTGTAAGTGAATACGATGACTCATTAAATTTTGTTAAGGAAGAAAAGATCCAACTTGGAAACCCTAAAATTATGGCACTACCAGATGATAGTCAACCAGGATCTGGAATTATCGAGATTAAATTAACAAAAATGTTAAGCTAAGCCCCACAATCACTTAAAAATTCGCATCGAGGATATTTAAACATTTTTTGAAGGCTTACAACCCCATTTTTAGCCTGGCTTTACCCTTCAAATATTTTAGGGTCGTTAAGCGTTCATACCCCTTCAAATACATTGGCCCCGGCAGCGCGGCATAACCATTCCAATGAACCCCTTGGAAACGGATAACCGTCTACTTGAAGGGCAAGTATGATTTCATGAGGTCCTGATACTTTTGCATGCCACCAAAACCAGGCCCTATTTTCGGGCTTGAACCAGTAAATCCAATCTCCGAGCGACCAACGCCTGGGTTTCCGGGCGGCATTCATTTTTTCATCTTCGTTGAGGGAATCCCACCAACGCAGGTATGCCTCATTTTCTTCCGAACTCCTTTCTGGAGCAAAAGCGTCAACGAACCATTTGGGTAACTCGGCCTTCCATAATTCGAGCTTGGGAAACGGCTGCTGAAGACAATAATTGTCAACCACCGCAAGCACGGACTTCATCTTCTCGATCGATTCCCCCGGAGAATCGACACCGCCCAAATACAATCGGGCCAAATCCAAAAGCGGGCTACACTCACCCTTATCCGAAAGGATGCGCAGAGACTCTTGCTGAATCATTTCTTCAATGTCCATGGCTATTCTATTTCTACCTTTCCCGTTCCCTGGATGATAGCATCACGAAGCTTCTGAATCCATTCTGGGTTTGTCAAGCCAAACTGATCCGGTGCTTTGGTGACATCAACACGGATGGGGCGCTCGGGAAAACTGGATGCTACATCCTCAAGTACGGCCATACGTCGAAGCTGATCCACAAAGGCGGGATCAACATCAAATGATTTGATCGAGGTGGGTTTGTCTTGGACCGCACGCTGCAGTAAGAAGATCCTGGCCCGCTCTTCTTGGTCGATATTGATGAACAGAGCCCTTTCTGGGCCTTTACCCTTGTTTGTTAAAACTTGGGGAATATCGACAAAACCCTCATCCGAAATACTAATTCTTGAAAAGACGGTTTCCTCTACACGAAACACTTGGACACTTTCTTTTTTACTTGCAGCCTCCTGTGCCACCTTGGAGGCATCATCAAGCGTCCCTTTAGAGGGCTTCGCTTCTTTAAATATTTTCTCAAGGATCATTTTTTGTTGAGAATCGAGGTCCAACCCCCTGAATTCATTTAAAAAAACTTTAAAATCCTTAGCGTCACTTTCTATATAAAACCGGGTAATTCTGCTCAACCTTTGCATGATTTCCTGGTCCGCTTCCATTGCTGTTGAGATTTGAACTTTGTCTGCTTTGATATCATCCAAAATCTCCAGGAATTCTTTGCGGACCGTGGCGATTTCTTGAATCTTGGCGGTCATGGTTTGAACCTGGTCATCCGCCAGTCCCAATGCTTGCTGGTTTTCCTTGATCAGGCTGTCGAAGATTTTGGGGTCGGTGGTTTTATCAAAAGTCTTGGCGATCGTTTTGATCTTGGGGAGCAACTTGGCCACGGAGATCAGGTCCAGACCGACGCCCAGAAAGGCCAATACCACCCACAAAACCTCGGGGTCTTCATCGGAAAGGGCGCGTGCGCGATCGAAGTGGGTGCCGGAGGCCGCGCTGTGGAGGCGGAAATCTTCAAGAGCGCGGAACGCCTCGACACCGCTCACCGCGGCGCTCAACACCGTAAAGACGATGGCGGTCGCGCCACCGGTGAAAATAGCGGCGATGCCCATAATGATGCCGAGCGCGGTGAGCGCAATGTCCCAAATGAGCTTGTTGATGGCAACGTCTTCCAACTTCTGCTGAATGAGCAGACCGTAAAGAGATCGCGGCTGAATGCACAACTTTTCCATGGCCACGAGGATCACGGGCGTGAGTTCCCAAACTTTGTCCGGGTCATCGCTTAGGATATTGCGGGTTTGATCCACTTTCTCCAAGCGAAAGGCAACCACTTGCTTCACATAGGATTGCAGGGTGGCCACCCCCTCGTCCGACAATCGCGCCACGGACCTCAAGGGAAAGGTGGGATCTTTCAATATGGGGAAGGCATCGCCGTGTTGCAGCGCGGCGGCCTGCCGCGCCAGATCTTCCCATTCGTTGGCCTTTGTGAGCAAAGCATCGATCGGGCCGCTCTTTTTCAAAAAGGTTTCAAACTCGAGGCCCTGGAACATGGATAAGAAATTCAAAAATCCGATCAAGCCTTCGGTGGTGGCCTGTCTCTCATGGGTTACGAAGGCGTCCAGAAGATCATCGATGGAAAATCGGTCGAGATTCTCCACACCCGTCAACCGCTGGATCAGCATCTCCAATGCTTCCTTGCGCGCCGTATCCGCCTGATCGTAGAAGGGCTGGAGGGGGCGAACCGCTTCCATCAATTCGCGGGCGACCTCCGCATTGTCCAGGAGCTTTTCCTCCAAGCGCAACTGCTTTTCGCTCTCTCTGAGCATCGCGAAAGCGGTTTCCACTGCAAAATTGCGGAACCGCCTTTCGAACTGGGCCAGCTTTGGAGCCACCTTTTCTTCGAAATCCTCCACCGAGACAAAGCCGTGATTGGCCAATTCCTCGGCAAGGTTGATTTTTAAATCCCACAATTCCTGGGAATACTCCCCGAAGGTCGCGATATCATCTCCGGTGAGGGGACCCCCCAAATCATCGATCTGCTCTTCGAGCTCTTTGATTCGTTTAATCATCAGAAATATGGGCGCCGTGCCTTCCAGCCGGGACATGGTTTCCCGCAATGCCGGTTCGGCCGAAACGACTTTTAACTCCTCGCGCTCCAGCTTTCCGTGAATGCTTTCGAACATATTCCTGCTGATCCTCAGCAGTTTAAAACCTTGCTTCAACTCCTCTTTGGTTGGCGGGTGAAAGCGGCGGCCGTCGGCATGTTCCTTCAAGTCCCAACCCACCTGCTTGATGAGATGCATGGACTGTTCCCTGGTGAAACCGAACATCACGGCGAAGCCCTTCACCATAAACTCATCCTTGGTGATGGTGTCGGATTCGATGGGGACGCGAAAGATGAATTTGGCGCCGTTGTTGGATTGGGTCTTCTGCCGTAGCTGGGGCGGTTCACTTTGGATCTGGTCTTGGGGTATCCATATTTTCATGCCCACCGGAAGGTTGTGGACATCTTCGAAGTGGTTGAATTTTTGGAGGGTACCGTACTCGAGGCCGAAAAAGGTTTCCAGGTCCCAGGGATTATCGCCTTGCTTCAGCGTGTAGGTAACGAAACCCGGTTTTCCGGAAGGCTCGGTTCTCAGGTCGAGCGCCTCCAGTTCAGGTGCGGCCGGTAACCCGGCGGGCACAGGCGCCGTGTTGGGCGGCGCGCCCTCCTGTTCCCGAGACGCGGGGACCGCATTCCCCTCTACCACGGCTTTCAATTCCGGGTTGTCGTTCACCACCGCGGCCAAGGCGGACACCCGGTCAATGGGAATCTCCGCTCCCGGTTTGAGGTCTTCGACTTGCTTGATTTTCCGCTGGGAAGGTGCCATGGCGGCGCCCCCTGGTTTGGGTCAACTACTTGGCTTTTTCATCGAGCATGCACTTCTTCAGGGTTTCCAGGTCCACGGTGTCGCGGCCATGGTGAAGATTGAGCATGGTCAGGCGGGTGACGACGGCGTAGATGGATGCCACCGAAAGGGGGTGCTGGCGGTTGAGCTGAGCCAGGTTGAGCCCGCGCTCCAACCGGAAATTGCGGCTGAGCAGCGTTTCCCATAATTGTTGGCGCATGGGCTCATCCGGCAGATTGAAGTGGATACGGCTCTGAAACCTGCGGCTGAAGGCGGCGTCCATATTTTTGGGCTTGTTGCTGGCCAGAATGACCAGGCCGTTGTAGGTTTCGATACGCTGCAGGAGGTGGGCAATTTCCTGGTTGGCGTATTGGGCGTTCTTATGGTCGTTTTCGGCGGTGTCCACCCGTTTGCCGAAGATGGCGTCGCCCTCATCGAAGAACAAGATCCAGTCGCGGTCCTCGGCCATGTTGAACAGGCGGTCCAGGTTCTTGGCGGTTTCGCCGATGTACTTGCTGACCAGCGCGCTGATGTCCACCCGGTAGACATCCTTGTTCAGATACTTGCCCAATAGCGTGGTGGCCAGGGTTTTGCCGGTGCCGCTAGGACCGTAAAAAAGACAGCGGTACCCGGGTTTCATGTGCTTGGCCAAACCCATTTCCCCTTCCATCTGATGCCGATGGGTGAGGAACATCTTAATCTCTTCCAGTTTTTCTCTCGCGCTCTGCTCCAGAATCAGGTCATCCCACTCCATATCCGTGGTCAGCAGGTGCGCGGGAAAGGCGGAGCTGAAGCGCGGTTTCTTGTAACGGTTCAGGAGAAAAAGGTCGCGGTAGGAGGCGTCGATCTTCAATAGGCCACTGAATTCAGAGAATCCGCTCTCACCGTCTTCCACATGGATGACGTTTTTCTTGTAGAACAGATGGTCCACGTCGAAAAGGCGGTAATATTTAAGCCGTTCTCGCACCTGGCTACCGCACAGAAGGTACAAAACCGTTTCTCCCGTGGGGGCGAACATTCCCGATGTCTTGGCATGGATCAGATGGGCGGGATTATTCTCCAGGAAGAGCCCGGTGAGAAGCTGTGGGCAGAGGTGGGGAACCAAGCTGAGGATCAGCATTAACCGTTCAGATCGATCCAGTCCGTTTTTGTTTACAAATACGCCGTATGCGGAGTCCTGATTTCTAAGCTTTGGAAGCTGGACTTTCTCAGGGGCGCCGGCGGCGGTTGTCTTACCTTCGGCGAGTTCGACCCGGGATTTTAGGCAATGGGTAAACCATGCCAACTCGTCGAGTAGGTTCTTGGTATTGGCATCGGAGGCGTCCATAAGAATTTGGTTCATTGATCAAATATTAAGTTGACCGTGAACCCATGTCAATTATTGAAAAACAAGTGTAGAGAGCCCCTACTTGGTATTGCAATATTTTTAGAAAATTAAATAGCGCCTTTTCCGTGGGTCGAAAGGATGATGGGCCATCGGGAGGCCGCGCCCAAGGGTTCCTGGACGCTCTCGCGCATTCGGGCCGTGGTCCTCGCTGACTTTTCGCGCCGGGAGCTCGGAGTTTCGTCAAAAAATCAGGGCCGCCTACTTGACCTAAGGCATTTTTCCTCTTATTCTCCACAGCATCTATTCCATGTTCGTTTTCCCTGGCAGAGCCGGGACGGCCGCCTGAAAACTAAAAGCTTGGAAAGCGCCGGGAGGATGTTTTGAAGTTAGGCGACGTGCTAAAGAAAGAGCGAGAGAACAAGAGCATTCCCTTGTCGGAGATGGCCGGACACCTGGGCCTCGCGGAAAAGGAGTATGCGCAAATCGAACAGGGCGAATCGCCGGCCGAGCAATGGGGCCCGATCCTCGCCAAGATAGCGATCAAGCTCGAAACCCCTTGTTCCCGCCTGCTGGCGGATTCGGGAAGGTCCGCGGATATCGTGGAAGGCAAATGCGGCGCGCTGGTGCGCAAACATCGCGAGAACCGGGAACTGGACAAGGAAGCCGTGGCCTCCTACGCCGAAATCAGCGCGGAGGAGTACGAAAGCATCGAGGCGGGCAAATCGCCCCTGGAAACCTATGGCCGAATTTTCCTGCGTTTCGCGGAGGAAATCGACCAGCCCGTTTTCAACCTATTCTACCCCTGCGGCCTGCCCTTTCAGGAATTGGATGATTATCCCTGAGGGGATGGAAAGGTTCGTTTTTCGGAGCCCTCATCGGGTCCGGATCACCAATATATGGCGGTCTTTCAGGGTGAATCAGCGCCGCGTCTGAAAATAACGGATGGTGCGTTGGAGACCTGTTTCCAGGGAAGTCTCGGGATTCCAACCGAGGGTTTCGCGGGCCCGGTAAAGATCCGGCTTGCGCATTTTGGGATCGCCCACCGGAGCCGGTTGAAAGACGAGACGGGAAGTTGATCCCGTCAGGCGCAAGATCGTTCGCGCCAGGTCCGCGATGGTGATTTCCCAGTCCGAGCCCAAATTGACCGGTCCGGTAAACCCCGGATCCGATGGTTCCGCATCCGGGTCACCCACGTAATCCATGGCGGCCATTAGGCCCGAAACCATGTCATCGACATAGCAAAAGCAACGCGTTTGAGCGCCGTCTCCAAAGATGGTGATATCTCTTGCTTTCAAGGCCTGGAGGATGAAATTGCTGACCACGCGGCCATCCCGCTCGGCGAGGCGCGGTCCGTAGGTATTGAAGATGCGCGCGACACCGGCATTGGCGCCGAACGTCCGCACATACGTCATGATGAGCGCCTCGGCGTAGCGCTTCGCCGAGATCAGCGCCAGGGCCTCCTTGACCCGCGCCTTCCGCCTCACCCCGACCTTGCCCTCGGAGCGCTCGCGACGCTCGAGTCCGGCCAAGCGCTCGTCTCGCGCGCCGTTGCCCACCACCCGACGGGCCAGGCGGGCCCGCTGACGAGCCCGGATGGCGTCACGATCGCCAGCGGCCGATGAAGGGCGCTCGATCGTCGATCG
This sequence comes from Acanthopleuribacteraceae bacterium, assembly GCA_041940685.1. Taxonomy (GTDB): domain Bacteria; phylum Acidobacteriota; class Holophagae; order Acanthopleuribacterales; family Acanthopleuribacteraceae; genus JBGTRP01. The sequence continues at coordinate 1,714 of JBGTRP010000235.1, read as the reverse complement.
GCGGGGCGACGGACTGCTCGCAGGTGACGGTCCCGCTGACCGCTCGGGCGCCGCTCGACGCGGCGATGGCCCCTGGCCGGTCCGGGCCGCGGAGGCCAACCGGGGTGACTCGCTCACCCGCCGATAGGCCCGCTCGATCCGCAAGAATATCTCCGTCGCCAGGGACCTCATCTCCGGCGGTGCGTCGCGATGGGCCACCGAGGGGTGCCAGCGCTGCGCGAGCTGGTCGAAGGCTCGACGCAGCTGCGCGCGATCGGGGGCCGTGCGCAGGCCGAGGATCTGCAGATCGCTGCGCTTGTCTATGGCGATCAGCTCGGCGCGCGCCTCGGTCAGCCGCCGGCGCTCCGAGTCGCTCAGCGTGATCCGATAGCCGCTGGCAAGGCCGGGGACCGGCGTGAGGGCGCGCCCTCGAACGCGAGGCGGCTGTGCCGATGGATCGCTCATCACCGCCTCGGCCTGCTCGATCAGCGCCTCCAGCACCTTGCGCCGATCGGGCGTCAGCCCGCGAAACTGTAGGCCAAAGCCGGGGACCTGCAGACCCGCGCCGGCTTGGTCCTCGGTCACCACGTGCACCACTCGCCCGTCGAAGTCGATCGTGCCCGTGTCGTCGGGGAGCACCAGGCGCACGGTCACCTCGGCGTCACGCTCGGGGACGTCGCGGGTCTCGACGTACATCCCGCCGCAGCTGATGTCCCGCTCGTAGAGCGTCACCAGCTCCGACCAGGTCTGAAGCTCGATGTGGGCCGGGCCGTCACCGGGGTCGACGCTCGGCGGCCGCGGCTGCGGTCGAATGGGCATCCGTCGCCCGAGCCAGGCCACAGTGTCGGCGATCTCGAAGGGCTCCGGCTCATCCTCGATCTCGAACGTCGGCTCACCCTCGAAGGCGAGCCCGGATTCCTGCTCCGGTCGGCCCGACTCGATCGACTCCGAGGCGAGCCGCCCTGGGCCGGCGACGTCCGCCGACACGAGCTCCCACTCGAGCGCAGGTAGCTCCACCTCATCGAGCTCGATCAGCGCATAGAGGTCCTCACCCTCCTCGGGCTCGATCGCCCTCAGCTCCAGCGTCGTTCCAGCCACCCTCAGCTCCTGCGTCGCCTTCGTTCCCGGCCATCGATACCGCCGCACGCGAGACACCGCGGAATTCACGCGTCTGCACGATGCTCGAAAATGTGAGCAGAGCTACATCAAATGCAGCGAACCCGCATCTCTCAGTCTAATCCCCGCCGCATGTTCAGTAAACTACGCATTGTCCGCTACATCATGTGCGCATGAAGAATGCGTCGCTCCCGCCTTTCGTGCGATGCCCCGCACCGGGCATGCTCGATGGGCGGTGGATCAGCATCCCACGGTCGTTCGGACCGGCGCGCACGATCTGAACGGTGACACCACGCGCGTCGGCGAGGAGACCGAGCCGATGGCGCGCGAGCGCGACATCCCCACGCTCGCGCGCGGGACGATGGTGGATCGCTACGTCGTGGTCGACAAGCTCGGAGCCGGCGGGATGGGGGTGGTCTACGCCGCCTACGATCCCGAGCTCGATCGCCGGGTGGCCATCAAGCTGCTGCTGCCGTCGATGCTGGGCGAGGGTCGATCCCGCCTGATGCGAGAGGCCCAGGCCATCGCCCGCATCGCCCACCCCAACGTGGTGGCCGTCCACGACGTCGGCGAGCTCGACGGCTCGGTCTTCGTCGCCATGGAGTTCATCGACGGTCGC
>JBGTRP010000234.1:0-9081 GCA_041940685.1 Acanthopleuribacteraceae bacterium | reverse complement strand
GCGACCAGTGGGGCGGGTTGTTCAAAAGCCGGACCCGACGGCCGTGGCGGCGGTTGCCGGTCCCCCGCGTCATCGGTGAGGGCCTCGGCCTTGGGGCCCATGCGCGTGTATTTGAATTCCACCTGCAAGGCGCGTGGGTTGTCTTCTAACTTCTGAAAGACATCCAGCATGGCCCGCGCCTGCTCCCGCTGGCCCAGGCGTTGATAGGTTTGAAATTTGCCGTAATAGGCGCTGCGCAAATAGCCGTTTTTCTCGATAGCCCGCTCGTACCAAGCGAGCGCGTCCTCCATGTCTCCCCGCCGCGAGAGGCATTGGGCCACGTAATAGGCGGCATAGGCATCGCCGGCATCGGCATCGGCCACCTTCTGAAAATGGGTCAACGCTTTCTCAGCCTCTCCGAGGTAGAGATTCAAAAGGCCGGTGCAGTAATGGGCGCGAAGGTTGTCGGGATCAGCCTCCAAAACCTCGGCCAGAATTTCGAGCGCGCGAACTTCGCTGCCCTGGGTTTGCAGGTTCAGGGTGGCGATGGCCCAGTTGTTCTTGGCCACAAGCCAGTCCGGCCGTTTCGCGACTACCGCCTCGAAGACGTCATGCGCATCCTGGTATTTGAAGGAGCCCATCAGTGCTACGCCGCGATTGTTTTCCGCGATATCGGCCTCGGAAAGCGCGGGCCCCTCCACGCCTTTTCCCGAGCCGCCGGCTGAAGACGGCCCGTCGGTGCGGGAGCATGCCAGGATGGTAAAGAGGAGGAGGATGGTCAGTGCCCATTTCCATTCGGAATGCATCATGGGTTCAATTTCTCCTTGGTCCGCTGGATTCGTCGATTCAGTGAATCGATGCTGATCGCGCTGTTGCCCGCGGGCGGCAGCATCGGTGCGCGGGTGTAAGAATGCAGCTCCGTGCGCAGGTGCGCACGGGTGTCGTGGCCGCGGCGGCGCGCTCTTTCGGCCCGTAAGGCCTCGATGTCGATAGGAGCGACCACCACTTTTTCACCCTCCCCCGGGTCGGCTTGGGCCAATATCCGTCCGTCGTAGTCCACCACCATGCTGCCGCCCGGCCAACTGAAGGGCGGGTATTTTTCCAGGTTGGCGCCCTGATTGGCGGCCACCACGAAGGCTGAATTCTCCGCGGCCCGGGCGCGGTTGAACAGGGTCCACCAATCCATGGGAGGGGTTGCGCCCCACGGGTCCATATAGGCGGATACGCGGCAAATGATCTCCGCGCCATTAAAGGCAATTTGGCGGATAGTCTCGGGAAAAAGCCAATCGTAACAAATGGCGACCCCGATACGGCCGATTTCCGTATCGGCAACGGGAAAGGGTTCCTCCGGGTAATCGGTCAGGTCATGGGGGCTGGTATGCACTTCCCAGGGAATCCATGGGTTGGTCTTGCGGTATTTTGTCAGAACGCCCTCGGGCCCGATGAGAACCGTGGTGTTGAAAACCGCCTCCGGATAGGTGGGATCGGCCTCCAGAAAGGTTCCCGTTTGGATGTAACATCCGTATTGCTTGGCGAGCGCCGCATAGCGTTCGGTATGTTCGTTGGGAACGGGTACGGCCAAGCGGTCGCGCAGCTTTTTTGGGGAATCGTATATGGGCGCGGCGTGGGCGAATTCGGGAAACACCAGCAGGCGCACATCAAAAAAAGGCTCATAGCCGACCACGGTGTGCTCGATGAGGTCGCACATTCGTTTGGTCCGCTCACCGATCTTTTTGCTTGTGTTTGGGCATGGAAATGCGGTTTGGCAAGCCGCCGCGTAGGCAATTCTTTTCATATCCAGGTAATGATAATAAGGGGAATGATGCCTGTCCAGCCCCCGGAGCGGCCCGAGTGATTAAATCGGGCAATTGCGCGTGGTCCCGAGGCCTGGGCCTCGACATGGGGAAGAAACGGTGGGCGCGGGGAAAGATTCGGGGCAATGACCCTGGTTCGTTCTGTGCTGGAAGTCTCTTTGTCTGGAAAAGGTCGGTTGGAAGTGTCGGATCGAACCCGATAAAGGCGGGCGGGCTCCGTGCCGGACCGCTAAACCATTGACTTCTTTCAGGTTTTTTTCTAACTTCGAAAGAGGTGTGGGCTGATGCGGGCTTGGCCGTGTTCGGGCTTGCCGTCGCGGCGGGAGGCTGTCTCCAAAAAGACCCGTGCCGAATTTTGAATTTGAGGTAGGGAATGATGTCGATCCTTTTTCAAGGAAAGCGCCGTTACATAACCGCTTGTATCAGCATTTGCGCCATGTTTTTACTGTTCGCATGTCTAGAAGAGAAACAAGGTCAGAATGATGGCGCTTCCGATACCGGGCTGAAGCTTGATTATGAAAATTATACGCTCGACAACGGGTTGAAAGTGATTTTGCATGAGGATCGTTCCGATCCGATCGTATCCGTGGCCATTTTGTTCCATGTGGGCTCCAACCGCGAGGTGAAGGGCCGCACCGGTTTCGCCCATCTGTTCGAGCATATGCTGTTTCAAGAGTCTCAGCATGTGCCCCAGGACCAGTTTTTCAAAAAGATCCAGGACGCGGGGGGAACGCTGAACGGCGGCACCTGGGAAGACGGCACCATCTACTACGAGGTCGTACCTAAGAACGCCCTGGAAATGGTGCTTTGGCTGGAGTCCGACCGCATGGGCTTTCTGCTGAGCACGGTAACCCAGGAAGCCTTCAACAATCAGCAGGACGTGGTTCAAAACGAGAAACGGCAGCGCGTGGACAACCGCCCGTACGGCCACACCAACTACGTGATCAACAAGAACCTCTATCCCGAGGACCATCCCTACAACTGGCAGGTGATCGGCTCCTTCGAGGATCTCAAAAACGCCACGCTCGAGGATATTCGCGACTTCTTCACCAAGTGGTACGGGCCCAACAACGCGACGCTCGTGATCGCGGGCGATTTTGACCAGCAACAAACCAAGGACTGGGTGGAAAAGTACTTCGGCGAAATTAAAGCCTCCGAGCCCGTAGAAAAACCGCAACCCATGCCCATCAGTCTCGATGAGACCAAACGGGTGTTTCACGAAGATAACTTTGCCAAATCGCCCGAGCTGAACATGGTTTTTCCCTCGGCGCGGGACTACCATCCGGATTCCTATCCGCTCACCATTTTGGCGGAGTTGCTCGCGGAGGGGAAAAAATCGCCGCTTTACCGCGTGATCGTGGAAGAGAAAAAATTGGCGCCCTCGGTTTCCGGCCGCCAGGAAAATAACGAGATCGCGAGCGCGTTCCGCTTCCGCATCCGCGCATTTCCCGACAAGAACCTGACCGAGGTGGAGCAAGCTATTTTTGAGGCGTTACAGCGATTTGAGGCCGAGGGATTTACGGATGAGGATCTGGACAGGATCAAGGCGCAGATCGAATCCAATTTCTACGACAATATCATCAGCGTCTTTCAAAAATCCTTTCAATTGGCCCAATACAACGAGTATGCGGGTTCGCCCGGTTTCATCAAGGAAGATTTGCAAGCCTATTTGGACGTCACCAAGGAAGATGTCACTCGCGCATATGAAACCTATGTCAAGGACAAACCCTATGTTCTGACCAGTTTTGTGCCCAAGGGGCAGACCGAGTTGGTGGCCGAGGGCTCCGTTCGCTTTCCCGTGGTGGAAGAAGATATCAGCAAGGCGGGCGTGGGCGAGAGCGCGGCCGTGGCGGATGCGATAGAAATCCCCGAGATTCCCAGCAGCTTCGATCGCACGGTGGAACCCCCCAAGGGAGAATTCCCCACGGTCAACCTGCCGGCCGTGTGGCATGAAGAGTTGGGCAACGGGCTCAAAATGATGGGCATCCAATACAGCGAGCTCCCTCTGGTGCGGTTTACCATTCGCCTTCGGGGCGGTTTGCTGTTGGATGAAATTCAAAAGATCGGCGTGGCCAACCTGATCACGGACATGATGATGGAAGGCACCAAAAACAAAACGCCGGTCGAGTTGGAAGAAGCCATTGAGAAGCTGGGCGCTTCCATCATCATGTATACCGAGAACGAGTCGATCGTTCTGCAGGCCAATACGTTGAAATCGAAGTTCGAGGAAACGCTCGCCCTGGTTCAGGAGATTTTGCTCGAACCCCGGTGGGACGCGGTTGAATTTGAGCGCATCAAAAGCGAAACCATCGAGAACATCAACCGCCTCAACAGCCTGCCTTCCTCCATTGCTTCCAATGTCTTCAACAAATTGGTTTTTGGAGAGGGCAATATCCTGGCCCATTCTGCCTTGGGCACTGCCGATTCGGTCCAGGCCATCACCCTCGACGACTTGAAAAGCTACTATGCGCGCGGGTTCTCGCCCAAGGCGGCCTTCGTCGCATTGGTCGGTGATTTTACCAACGAGCAAGCCAAGCAAGCCTTCAACTCCCTGGGCGAAGCCTGGCAGGGGGAAGAGGTCGCTCTGCCGGAGTTGACCTTTCCCGAGCCGAAAGCTGCGCCCGCGCTGTACTTCGTCGATGTGCCGGGCGCCAAACAATCGGAAATTCGGGTCGGCGCTCTCGGGCCTGCCTATACCCATCCGGACTACAGGGCGATCGAGGTCATGAACTACAAGCTGGGCGGTGGCTTCAACAGTATTCTGAACCTTATTCTTCGCGAGGAGAAGGGTTACACCTACGGCGCTCGCGCCCGTTTCCAGGGAACATCCTTCCCCGGGCCCTTTATGGGGTTCTCAGCGGTGCGTTCCAACGCCACTTACGAATCCGTACAAATATTCATGGATGAAATCGCCAAGTACCGAGAGGGAATCAGCGAGGAGGACCTCGAGTTCACCAAGAATGCACTGATCAAATCCAACGCCCGCCGCCTGGAAACGCCGGACGCCATGTTGGATATGCTCAATGAAATTGGCGAGTTCGGGCTGCCCGACGACTATATCAAGAAAGAGGAAAATGCGGCGCGGGAGATGACCCTTGAACGCCATCGCGAATTGGCGCAAAAGTACCTTCCCAATGGCATGGTGTTCCTCGTGGTCGGCGATGCTACGACGCAGCTCGCTCCCCTTAAGAAACTGGGTTTGGGTGAACCGGTCCTGTTGGATCATCAGGGTGAGAGGATCTCCGAATCCCGCCCCGCGGCCGGCGGTTCCAACCCCTAATTCGACAATCTGAAAAAGAAAAACGCTCCGGGAGTGGGCGCGTCCCACTCCCGGATGGTTCTTTACTTGGATTAGGAGGCGCTACATCCGCTGGCAAAGCGGCTCAGGACCCGAGACCTCCGAAAATGGATCCAGGGTTTCCTCGCTGTTTTCACGCCGCCGATTACATGGCGAGCGGGTGGTCCTGGTGAAATTGCTCCAGTCGATGGACGAGATCCTTGTATTGATCTTCGGTGGTAAGGCTCACGCAGGCGCGCAGCCCGTTTTTGTACCGGCTACCGGCGATATCCAGGGTAATGGCGCTGATGCCGTAATAGATGATTTCACTGGCGAGCTCAGCCCCGCTTTTGCCGGGGTATGCGATGGTGAAATAAAAGCCGTCCGCGAGGGGTTTGTCTCCATCGCGATCGTAGACGATGTAAAACCCGTTGTCGGTAAAGGCCTTTTTCATGAAAGCGGCTCGTTTTTCATATTCGCGTACCGCCAACCAGGGATTGTAGCGGCCCTCCACCGCGGCGTTGAGTAGGGCGGCCAGGCCATGTTGGGGCGACTGTGCGATGCTCGCGGTGGTGGGGTAAATCCCATCTTGGAGGAAGGCGTTGCGGATGGTGGCCTTGGACATGCGGCGTTTCAGATCCGGGTACCGCTCCTTGGCGAACTCCCGCGGGATGAGGGTAATGGCGCAACGCTGGCCCGCGTAGTTGAACAACTTGGAGGAACTGATGATGACAAAGACTCGATGCATATAACGCGCGATGGTGGGTTGAAAGGGCGGCTGAAAAGGCGCCGAATAATCCTCGCGGAAATCCATGCCGAAATAGGCCATGTCCTCGATGGCGAAGACGCCGTGGCGATCGAGCACCTCGGCCAGGCCCTTTAACTCCGCATCGGTGAGATTGACCCAGGAGGGATTGTTGGGACTGCTCCACATGCAGCCGCCTACGCCATGGGTGCGGCAGAGTTCGTCCACCCGGCCCACCAGCCCCTTGCCGCGGTAATCCTTGAGGTCCAGATTGATCGAGTTCAGGCCCCAAACTTTGGTCTGTAGCTTGTTTACGGGGAAGCCCGGGTCGAGGAACAGGATGGTGTCCTTTTCCGCATTGTGCAGGCCCGCCAGCCCGATGGCAATAAAACAGCTCTGCATGGCGCCGTTGCTGGGAATGACCGAGGATGGCGGCAGATCCAAGTCCAAAAACGCCTTGGCGAATCGGGCGCCGGCCTTCTTGAGCGCGGGAATGCCCTCGAATGGCGCGTACACATTGGCAACCTGTCCCTCCCGCAACGCCTGGGATTCCGCCTCCACCGCGATCTCGGAGGCGTGGAACCCGGGAATGCCAAACTCCATGCGGATGAAGCGAATGCCGAAATGCTCTTCCACCCGGTTGACCAAAGCGTTCATTTCCCGAATCGAGGCTCGCGGCATGTGGATGCCCATTTCTTCGATAAATTGATCGATCACCTGGTGGTCCAGAGGTACTTCATGCATGGCGTCGTCCTTGCCTCCACGGGGGAGGACTATTTCATTTCCGCCATTGTGTCGGCCCCCTGGAAGGGATGTCAAGGGCCCACCGAGTATTTTCCCGGCCATCGCATTCCGGCGTGGTTGCGGCGCCTTTGCCGGTCCCGCGGTCGCGGCCCGGCGACCGGGTTGGGCTATCCGTGATATAGTCTTTGAAAACAGCATCATCGCAGACAAGCAAACCATCGCCTGGCTCGCGTGGAGGGGAGGATTAGAGCATGTTCAGGTTGGGGTCCGCTGGAGTCGGAAACGGTATTCGCGCATTCGTTTTTGGGGTCGGAGCCCTCTTCTTGAGTGGATGGAGCCTGGCCTCCGAGAGGAAAGCCCTAATTGGCGGCACGCTGATCGATGGTTTCGGCGGCGAACCCATCGCGAACAGCGTGGTTCTCATCGAGGGCGAACGCATCACGGCCGTGGGGAGGGTCGGTCAACTGGACATTCCCAAGGACGCGGAGCAAATCTCCACGGAGGGTATGAGCGTTCTGCCCGGACTCTGGGATATGCATGTGCATCTGATGATAAACGGCCACGCGGATTACGCCCATTGGGACCGTACCTATCCGGAACAATTCGAGACCGTGATCATGCCCGCCTCGGCCCGGCAATTGCTGTTGGCAGGGGTAACCAGCGCTCGCGATTTAGGCGCGCCGCTGGAAGCCAGCATCTGTGTGCGCGAGGACATCCGTTCCGGCAAGATTCCCGGGCCGAGGCTGTATGTTTCCGGTCCATTCATTCAGCACAAGCCCTATCCCGGCACCGAGGCCTTCCGCTGGGGCGTGTCCGGCGTCGCGGATGCGCGCGCCAAGGTTGAGAAGTTGGCAAAGGCCGGGGTGGACTGCGTCAAGCTCATCGACCAGGACCAGATGACGATGGAAGAGGTGCAAGCGGTAGTAGAGGAAGCCCACAAACAGGGGCTTACCGTGGTGGCGCACTCTCACCGGCCCGAGGAGATCCGCCGAGGATTGATCGCGGGCGTGGATTGTTTCGAGCATACCGGTCTTGCCACCGCGCCCGAGTACCCGGCGGATGTGATGGCGATGATCGCCGACCGTACCGCGCAAATGAACCTCGGTCCGCTCTTCTGGACGCCCACCATCGAGGGTCTCTTCAATTACGAATACGTCCGCGATCATCCTGAAAAACTGGACGATCCATCCTGGCACTTGGGGTTACCGCCCGAAATTATTGAGGATATCCGCCAATCATTTCAGCATCCCGACCGCTTGCCCTATTTCCAAATCACCCCCAACCGCAGACCCACGCTGGCGCGCAAGTTCCAGCAACTGCGCGAGGCTGGCGTGGTGCTGCTCATCGGCACCGACAGCGGCATCCCCATGAAGTTTCACAGCCAATCCACCTGGAACGAGCTCGACATCTGGGTCAACCACCTCGGCGTATCTCCCATGGAGGCGATCCGCGCTGCAACCTACTGGCCCTCGGTGCTCATGAAGGTCAGCAACGAGGTGGGCACCGTCAGCGAGGGAAAATACGCCGATATTATCGCGGTGCGTGGCGATGTGCTGCGCTACATCACCCTGTTGCAGGACGTCAAGCTCGTGATCAAGGGTGGCGTGCGGTACAAGTGAAGCCGATGGTTTTGGGAGCGCCGGGTTGTACTCGGCAGGAAGCCACCGCAAAAATGGTGGCCAAGTACAACTTGGCGATCCTGATGAGGCGCTCGATTTACCGAACCTTTCATGGTTGGCTGGCGCGAATTTTCGTCCCGGACTTGGCGTGGGTGACTTCTGCTTCGATATGGTAATTTCCGGTAGGCAAGGACTTGAGGTCCGGCCGAGCCAGAATACGGTGATTACGGCGGCCTTCCCCAAATTACCTGGACCCCCATCTTTGAGCAATAATGGATCGCTTTCGCGCACGGGATCGGCGGATTGACTGGCGAAAAGCCCTAATAGGCAAAGCATGTTCCACATCATGGACCGCTCTTCTCCAATCCGAACTCGGGTTATGTGAGAAGGCCGAGGGTCAGTGTTGCTTGAAACGGGTCTGCACCCCCGTGCGTTTGACCTTGACCTGCAGCAGGTCCGGCATGAACTCCCGCTGCTTGGAGTAGAAATCAATGATGTAGAAAGACCTCAACTCCTTGTAAATTTGGTCGAAGGACTTGTCAAGCGCCTGAATTCGCTCAATCTCCATCATGCTGGAGCCGGTCATTTTGGAAATGTTGCGCATGAACAGGTTGCCGTCCTTGTTCTGTTGGTTCTCCAAATTGATGACCACCGAGTACACGAGCACCTTGGAATGTTGCAGGGTTTGGTAGACATCCTCGGTCGTGATCGAGGAGGCCGAGTCCTGGCCGTCGGAGAGCACGATGATGACTTGGGTTCCCTGCTGTTTCATCAAATCCTGATGGGCCGTGATCAAGGCGTTGTTGAGCGAGGTGGAGTGATGCGGGCTAAGGGTCAGCAATACCGGCTGGATGGCCTCGTATTTGTTGGTGAAGTCGGAGAGCCTGAGCACCGCTTGATCAA
>JBGTRP010000233.1:0-9084 GCA_041940685.1 Acanthopleuribacteraceae bacterium | reverse complement strand
CCGTGAAAGTGGGCTCTTCATCGAAATAGCTCCAGCGAACCAATGCAACGCGCGGCAGAATGTTCGAGTACGGATTTTCGCCGCCGTAGCGGATCCCCTAAAATGCGAGGCATCGGAGCGGATTCGGACCGAATCGGCTGTTGCGCTAGCTTCCCGCCGCTCAAAGGGGAGTGACCATGCCGATTCGCCAGCTGTCGCCGGAGACCATCAACCGCATCGCCGCGGGCGAGGTGGTGGAGCGGCCGGCCTCCGCCTTAAAAGAGCTCTTGGAGAACAGCTTCGACGCGGGCGCGACCCAGATTCGGGTCGTGCTGGAAGCGGGCGGCAAACGCAAGATTCAGGTAGAGGACAACGGTAGCGGCATGGACCGGGACGACTGTCTGATGGCCTTGGAACGGCATGCGACCAGCAAGCTGACGCGGGCCGAGGACCTGTTTTCGATTCGCACCCTGGGCTTCCGGGGGGAAGCCTTGCCCAGCATCGCCTCGGTCTCGCGCTTCACCCTGGAGAGCCGCAACGCGGACGCCGAGAGCGGGGTGCGGGTGGAGATGCACGGCAGCAAGCTGTACAAGGTCAGCGAGGTCCCGCGCAATCCGGGGACGCGCGTCACGGTTGAAAACCTGTTTTTCAACATTCCGGCGCGTAAAAAGTTCCTGCGCCGGACCGATACCGAGTTGTCCTGGATGGTTCACCTGGTCACCCAATACAGCCTGGCCCATATCGACAAGCATTTTTACCTGGAGCACAACGGCCGGGTGCTGATGGACGTGCCGCCCGTGGAGAAACTGGAGGAACGCATCTACCAGCATTTCGGCAAGGAGATGCTCAAGGAGCTGGTGCCCGTGGAAGCCGAGCGGGACTGGCTCAAGATCTCGGGTTTGACCTCCACCCCGAACTACTTCAAGAGCAACCGGCGGTTCCAGTATTTGTTCGTCAACGGCCGCCTGGTGCGGGACCGCGTGCTGGCGCACGCGATCGGCGCGGCCTACGAGGGTTTTGGCGAGGGAAAGGTCTATCCGGTGATCTTCCTCTTTCTGGAAATGCCTTCCCGCGAGTTGGACGTCAATGTCCACCCCGCCAAGACCGAGATCAAGTTTATCCAGGGCGATTTCGTGCATGACAGTGTGCGCGACGCGGTCCGGGAACCCCTGCTGGAGCGAAAGCTCACCACGCCCTACCGCTTTCGCGAGGGTTATCACCTCCATCCCAGCGAGGCCGGTGCCCGTCCGCCCGATCCCTGGTCCCGCGCACGCCAGCCGGAAACCGCGCCGGCCGGCTCTCAGCCAGCATTTGCGCCCCCGCACGCCGCCGGTTCGGCTGAACAGGGGAACCCGCCTCCGGCGGACTCGGCTTATGAACGTTTCGTCCACCGCAACCAGGGCCTGCTCGGGCGGGAGCCGGGACCCGAAACCGCGGGGCCCGCGTCCCCGAGCGAAAGCGGCGCCGAGAGCCTGTTCTCCGGAGATCTCAAGCTCTCATTGCCGCGCATCATCGGCCAGTTCCGGGACAGCTATATCCTCGCGGAACAGGAGGGCGACCTGTTGCTGGTGGACCAGCACGTGGCCCATGAACGCATTCTCTACGATCAAATCATGGCGGGTCTGGAGCGGGACGATATCGAGCGCCAGGCCCTGCTGGTCCCCGTTACGATCGAGCTCTCCCCCCGCCAGGCCGTGGAGATGGAGCATCTGCTGCCCGCGATTCGGCAGTTCGGCTTTGACTTGGACGCCTTCGACGGTCATACCTTCGTCATTCGGGAAACCCCACTGTTCGCCAAGGACGAGAACCTGGAGCGGTTGGTTTCCGAGTTGGTGGAGAAGGCGCAAGGCAAGCGGGGCGAAACCGCGGTGGAGGCGATGACGGATCTATTCGCCGCAACCAAGGCATGCAAGGCCGCGGTAAAAATCAATATGCGGCTTACACCGGAGAAGATGCAGCATTTGGTGGAACGGCTCTGGCAGAGCTCGAGCCCGCTTTTTTGCCCCCATGGCCGGCCCATCATCTTGCGATTCCGCAACGAGGAAATCGAGAAGAACTTCCACAGACGCTAGGCTTTAGGCTAGAATGAATCTTATGGAAGGCTTCGGGCCAGTCGGATTGGCTCGAAGCGCCCGAGCGGACTCCCCAACACCATTCCTCAAGAGTTTTATGCAAGATACCGTTCTCATAGGCATCAAGCGGCCCCAGGATCATGCCTGGGAGATAGAGGAATATCTCGACGAGCTGGAGCTGCTGGGACAGAACTTGGGTTTTCAGGGCAAGTTCCGCCTTGTCCAAAAGCGGGAAACGCCTGATAAGGCAACCTTTGTCGGCAGCGGCATGGTCGAGAAAATTCACAACCTGGTCGTCAACGAATCGCTGAAGGCCGTGATCTTCGACGACGAGTTGAGCCCTTCACAGCAGCGCAACCTGGAACGCGCGCTGCCCGTGCCGGTGTACGACCGCACCTTCATCATTCTCAGCATCTTTTCGGAGCGCGCCAAAACCAAGGAGGCGCGGGCCCAGGTCGACCTGGCGCGGCTCAAATACGAATACCCGCGTCTGAAGAAGATGTGGGCGCATCTCCACCGCCAGGCGGGCGCAACCGGGGTCCGCGCGGGCGAGGGTGAGAAACAGTTGGAGGTCGACCGCCGAATCGCCCGCACACGCATGCGGAAGCTGGAAAAAACACTCAAACGATTCGAGGTGGGGCGCAAAACCCGCAAAAAACAGCGCAAGTCGGCTATACCAACGTGGGAAAATCCACCATGATGAACCAGCTCACCAAGGCCAAGGTCGAGGCCGACGATCGCCTGTTCGTTACCCTGGACGCCACCTCCCGGCTCTGGCACGTGGACCCGGTATTGAAGATCGTGCTCACCGATACCGTGGGATTTATCCGCAAACTGCCCCATGATCTGGTGGCCTCTTTCCGCTCCACGCTGACGGAGGTGCGCGAGGCGGATCTCCTGTTCCATGTCATCGACGCCTCCCACCGCCATCGCGAAGAGCTAAAGAAAACCGTGGAAGAGGTGATCGCCTCGCTGGTGGAAGCGCCCATTCCCACGACCCTCATTTTCAACAAGATCGATGCGCTGAGCCCCTTGGAGCTCAAAATCCTGATGCGCGAGCACCCGGAGGCCATCTTCATTTCGGCCCTGAACAAAACCGGATTGGATGACCTGCGCAACTTTGCCAAACAGCGGTTCAGTTACCGCATTCAGGAATGTAACCTATTCCTGCCCTTCCGCAACCTGGGCCAATTCTACCGCCTGGGCCAGTATGGCCAAATCCTCAACAGCGCCCATCTGGAAGACGGAATCCACATCGCCTTTCGCGGATTCAAAGAGCGGATCGAGGCCCTGCGGCGCGATATTCCCGAGTTGAGGGAAGAGCCGGCCCTCGCACCGGCGGCCGAATCCTCGTGAGCCGGCCATGGAAGGGATCCGCCATTACAAGCTCGAGGATGATTGGGAAATCCTGGTAGGAAAAACCGCCAAGGATAATGATATGCTAAGTATCCGTACGGCAGCCCCCGCGGACTTCTGGTTCCACGTGGCGGGCATGCCGGGTTCCCATGTGGTGGCGCGCCATCCATCGCGTCCCGATCAGTGCCCTCGCGAGATCAAGCGGTTGAGCGCGGGGTTGGCGGCCTATTTCAGCAAGGGCCGCAAAGCCCGCAAGGTTGCGGTACACTGGACATGCTGCCGGCATGTGTCAAAAAGGAAGGGTGCGCCGGCGGGTCAGGTCCAACTGAGGAAATATCAAACCATCATGGCGGAACCAATCGACCCGGATGTATTTTTTGGAGGAAGCTCATGCCCGTAGCTGAAAGTTTGGAGAAAGTGACTGATGCCCCCTTCGGTACCGTATTCGCCGATAAGATGGCCATCTGCTGGTTTCGCGACGGCGAATGGTCGCCCTTTGAGATCCAACCGATCCAACCCTTGCAGCTCCATCCCTACGCACATGTCCTCCACTATGCGAGCAGTTGTTTCGAGGGTCTGAAAATACACCGTTGGGAGGATGGCAGCATTCACGCCTTCCGATTGAGCAGCCACATCCGCCGATTCCAAACCAGTGCGGAGCTGCTGTGCCTGCCGGTGCCCAACGCCAAAGAGGTAGAGCAGATGGTGCTCGAATTGGCCGCGGAATGCCGCGACTGGGTGCCGCAACACCCGGGTTCGCTGTACGTGCGGCCCACCCTGATCGGAACCCTGCCCAGCATCGGCGCCGCGGCCGGCCGATCCCACGAAGCCTGCCTGTTCGTAATTATGTCGCCGGTGGGCGCTTACTTTCGCGGCGGCCTGAAGCCCCTGCGCATCCTCATCGAAGATCAACATATGCGAACCTCGCCCGATTTCGGCCGCGCCAAGGCAGGCGCCAATTACGCCAGCGCCCTGAGCCATATTCTGAAGGCGCGGCGCGAGTACGGGGTGGACCAGGTGCTGTTCGCGCCGAACAACGATGTGCAGGAGACGGGCGCGGCCAATTTTTTTCTGATCCGGGATGAGGCGCTCATGACCAAGCACCTGGACCCCACCTTCCTGCACGGGGTCACGCGGGACTCCCTCATCAAACTGGCGCCCGAGCTCGGCTACCAGGTCAGCGAACGATCGTTCACCACCGAGGAATTGCTGGCTTGGATCCAGAATGGGGAAGCCGCCCTGTCCGGCACCGCGGCGATCCTCGCCGGCATCGGCACCTTTATCTACAAGGGCCGCGAGTACCGCGCGGGCAACGGCGAGTTC
Source organism: Acanthopleuribacteraceae bacterium (assembly GCA_041940685.1). Classification (GTDB taxonomy): domain Bacteria; phylum Acidobacteriota; class Holophagae; order Acanthopleuribacterales; family Acanthopleuribacteraceae; genus JBGTRP01. Next base: position 4,354 of record JBGTRP010000233.1, on the reverse strand, counting down.
GGCCCCAACACGCTCAAGTTGCGCAGCGCGTTGCTGGACATTCAGAAGGGGATCGCTCCCGATTCTTTTAACTGGCTGACGCGCATTTAGGGCGCTTGCACGACTTTCGGCTTCCAGCCGCGGGCGGCGGGAGATGACCCACATCCGGCTACCGCGGCTTTGCGGCCAAGGTACGCGGTGGAGCCGCAATTCTAGAATTTTCAAATCGAGAACATCGGAAGCGAGGTCCCATGCAACTGCTCGTGGCGTCGGCTCAGGCCTGGATTGACTGTGTGATGGCGGGATTCGACCGCTTTCTGTTGGACCACGCCTCGGCAGAACGCAAAGCCTCGGCCATGGCCGTTTCCTTCGTGGTTCAGTACCCCGACAAGTTCGCCCTCCACCTGCCGCTGCTCCGCTTGGCGCGGGAAGAGCTGCTCCACTACCAGCAGGTGACGGCCCTGCTCCACCGGCGCAACCTCGTCTGGGAGCGGGATGAAAAGGATCCTTACGTGCGCGGGCTCATGACCCATTTGAGCACCGACCGCCGCCAGCGGCTGCTGGACCGCCTGTTGATGGCCGCGGTGGTCGAGGCGCGCGGCGTGGAGCGCTTCGGCCTGGTGGCGCGGCATCTGGAGGACGCGGATCTACGCGCCTTTTACCAGAAGCTCAGTGAATCCGAGGCCAATCACGCCAGGCTCTTTCCCCGGCTGGCCCGTCACTATTTCAGCGGGGAAGAGATTGAGCGGCGGCTGGAGCACTGGAAGAAGCTGGAGGCCCATGCGCTTTCAGAGCTGGCCATCCGGCCCGCCTTGCATTGAGCTGGGTGTTGCTTGGCAAGGGTCGCCATCGGGATTCCCGCCTTCGCCGAACGCGACTGGCTGCCGCACACCCTGGAATCCCTCAGCGGCCAGGACCAAAAGGATTTCGAGGTTTGGGTTTGCGTCAACCAACCCGCGGAACATTGGAACGATCCCTGCCGAGAGGAAAGCACACGGGATAACCTGGAAACCCTGTCTTGGCTCGCGGAGCGCCGCCACCGCTTTCCCTTCCGGCTGCATGTCCTGGACGCGGTGCATCCGCCCCTGGCGCCCGAGGCGAAGCGCGCGGGCGTGGGCTGGGCGCGACGATTTCTGTTTGAACGGGCCATCGCGGACATGCCCGATGACGGCATTTGTATTTCCCTGGATGCCGACACCCTGCTGGATCGCCGGTATGTATCCCGAGTAGTCGCGGCTTTTCGCGATTACCCCAATGCCCTGGCCCTGGCCGCACCCTATTTTCACCACGCGCCCGAGGAGCCGCGACGGGCGCTCGCGCTGTTGCGCTATGAAATCTTCCTGCGCTATTACCAGCTCAACCTGTGGCGGATCGGCTCGCCTTACGCCTTCCTGCCGCTGGGTTCGGCGCTGGCCTTCCGGGTGGATGTCTGGCGAAGGACCGGCGGCATTCCTCCGCGCAAGGCGGGCGAGGATTTCTATTTTCTCCAACAACTGCGCAAGGTCGGGCCCGTGATCCGCTGGATCGAGAGCAGGGTATACCCTTCCGCGCGCCACTCGGAACGCAACCCCTTTGGTACGGGGCCGGTAATAGGGGGGGACGCGGATTCGCCGCTGGCGCAACGCTACCCGTTCTACGCGCCCGAGCTTTTCGATCTCCTGGCGCAAAGCTTCGCCCGTTTTCCCACGCTGTACCGCGAACCCCAACTCCTGCCCATCGACGCGTTTCTGCACGAGCGCCTGGGGGGTTGCGCGCCCTTCGACCGCATGCGCCGCAACTTCGGCAAGGTCGACCTGTTTGTCAAAGCCTGCCACGAGCGGCTGGACGGGCTGCGCACCCTGCAATGCCTGCGCTTTTACCATGGGCGGCAACGCGACCCGCTCCAGGCGGAGGACGCGATTGCGGGGCTCCTATCCAGGTTGGGGAAACCCGATGCGGTTCCACCCCTTGACAGCGCCCATATCGAGGAAGTCAAAAGGCTCCGCGGCCGTTTGTGTGAGTACGAGGAGCAGTACAGGCGCAACTTTATGCGCACCTGGGACCCGCGCGCCCGATGGTGAATAGGGTTTCGTTTTTTTTCTCACTTCACCATGGGCTGGATCCATATTCCGTCCTGGCGCCTCACGTCGAAATGGCGAAGAAGAAGTGCGAGCATAATGAGGCCTACAATCGACCTTCTTTCGCAGGAGTCTTCGCCCCTCTTCCAGATTTTGGTCCGCGGCAGGCAATTGGGGCCAGGCCATTTCAAGCCTCTTGCCTCAAGAGCCATGGGTTCGGTTTCGCGACTTGATGGCGATGGTTGGAGATTAGGGTGGGGGTGGATCGGCCGCCGTTTCTTTCCGCGGCGCCAACCGGGCGCGTATGATCTCCGCGCGGGATCGGGTATACACGCCCAGACGAAAGGATTTCAGCGCGCCGAAGGCGGGGTCGTCCTCGGAGCGGTACTGATAGACCTTGGAGCCGTTGGACCCGGTGCGGTAGGTGATGATGAGGTAATGGTTCCGCGCGGACTCCGCGCCGGGACCCACCCGTTGCAGGGCGACGGAATGGATCGCGGCAAGGGGTAGGGTTCGCTTTTCCAGCATGGTCAGGTCATCCGTGTTCCCATCGCGATACTCCTCCACGATTTCCAGGGCCGGCAGGGCTCCCCGCGCCGCCGGCTTGACCAGGGTCACCACATAGGCCTCTGCATCGGCCAGATCCTTGCTGGAGTTGCCCATCAGCGAGGCCAGGGATTCCAGGTCTTGCGCGGCCTGATACCCCAACGCGGGCAAGCTGAAGGCCGCGATCCAACACGCGGCGACCCAGGCGCCCCTCATCTCGAGGCTCCAAGGTTGGAGGAGGTTTCCGTCGTGGGGAACGGCAGGTCGGCCACGCGGGTGAGGTCGGGCCAATCCTCCAGCGGCAGTTGCCGAATTTCCGGCCAAAAAACCTGGCAAAGGTAGACCGTGGCGTAGGCGCCCGCCGGCAGTTCGAAGCTCCAGTCGACCCGGCCATCCTCATGGGGCCGCCATTGGACTTCCGTGGGCGTCACGAACAGGGGCCGGCGCGCGCCTCGGGCGAACTTGCCCCATGGGCGAAAGGCTTCCGGCCGAATGTCGAGGTCCGCGAGAAAGGCGCGTTCGCCCTCGGTCAAGCTGACCTTGTAACCGTAAATCGGGCCGGTCGGGGAAATGCTTCCCGACCGGTAGCGGTCCAGCAGCGCATCATCGGGTTCGGAAGCAAACCAGCGTTTCCCGTTGGTGGCGGTCCACAGATCCTCGGCGCGGGCCGCGAACCCGTCACGCGCCAGGCGCGCGCGCAACCAGGCATTGAACAGCCAAGCCTGGTATACAGAAACGGTTTTTCCCGGTTTTTGCGGCCGGGCCAGTCGTTGGGCGAGCGCCTCGCGGGCCGGCATGTCGCGTCCGAAACGCTGACGGCCGTAGAAATTGGCAAAAGCCGTTCGGAGGAGGGGCGGTTCGGGCTTGGGCAGAAGAGGTGGGCCTTGCAAAAGGAGCTGAAAGCGGTTGTGGTGGACATGTCCCACGGCGAGGGCGTTGCCGTGGCGGGTGAGGCGAAGCAGCTCGGCATCGGGTAAGCTCTCGGGCTCGCGCCGTTGGCGATCCACTGGCCAGGAAAGCCATTGAACCGCGGTCGCGGCCGTATCCTTGCGGCCCGCGTGGCGGATGTGGGAAAGGGGAATGCCGAAGTGTTCGGAGATGCGCCGTTTCAGGGTTCCCGTGGAAATGTCGCGCTTGAGAATTTGGGCGAAGACATGGCTCCCGGTCCCCGAGGGCTCATAGGCCAGCCGTTCCTCTACCCGAAAGGTGGCGGCCGTTTGTTGAAACCGAAGCGCGCTCAGGATGAACCTCTCTACCTTTCCTCCCGGGCGGGGCGAGAGCGACTCCCGCCGTTTGGAGCGAATCGGGGCGATCGCCTAGATGCCGCTGGTTACGCCGGGAATGACATCGGTGACAAAGGATTTTTGGTCTTGGTTTTCGTAGACACGCATGTAGTGATGATAGGCTCTCAGTACCTTTTGACAATAGAATTTGGTTTCTTTATAGGTCACGTCGCCCACGAAGAAGATGGGATCCCCACGACCGGTCAGTTCGCGCCAGCGGTTCACCGCGCCCTCGCCCGCGTTATAGGCGGCCACCGTGTAAAGGGAAACGCCGTCGAAGGTCTGCATCAGCTTGTCGATATAGCGGGCGCCGAGCGTAATCGAGGTGCGGGGATCGTAGAGCATGGGCAGCGAGAAGGGGCCGATCTCCTCGACCTCCTCGGCAATCTCCCGCTGCATCCCCTCCTCGTAGGCCGAACCGCCGGCATGAGTGTCCTCGGACGAAATGTGACCGCCGATGCCAATCGACCGCTTGCTGTGCAGCCGGCC
>JBGTRP010000232.1:0-9102 GCA_041940685.1 Acanthopleuribacteraceae bacterium | reverse complement strand
GATCGACAAGGCGCGTCTGTATTATGAAACCAGCCTGACCATCAAGGAAAAACTGCATGGTCCGGATCATTCCTCGTTGGCCAGCACCCATTTCAATTTGGGTCGCATCCACGGGACTCTGGGGAATCTGGAGCGGGCGCTTGAACATTTGGAAACCTGTCACCGAATTCGGTCGGCCCACATGCCCGCGGACCACCCTCAAATTGCCGCCTCGGCCTATGTTCTGGGCATGACTCTTTTCGATATGGGCGATATAGGCCGTGCCGAGAAACTGCTGGAATATGCTTCCGCCATTCAGGTTCAGGCCTTGGGAGAGCAAAACCCGCATTGGGCGCACACCCTCTGGGAATTGGGTATGGCGAAAACGCTTGGGGGAAAAGAATCCGAGGCCTTCGCGCTCTTTTCCCGATCGCTTGCCGTCATGAAGGACCATTTTGGCGAGAACGATTACCATGTGGCTGAATCTTACGGCCACCTGGCCTGGAGTTTTTGGAAGCAAAACCGCTGGGAAAAAGCCCGCGCGCAAATGAACCACGCGCTCCACGCGCTGCGGTATCAAGCGGGCAAGGCCCGAATTGCCGGAAGCGTGGTCGATGAAACCCTGATTCGCTGCCTTCAGGGAAGGGCGGCGATCGAACTTTCCGCCTACCGGGAACAACGGGAGCCGAAGCATCTCGACGCCGCCCTCACGGCGCTTGATGACGCCATCGACCTGATTCGCCGCAAACGCGCGGGTTTTTTGTCTCAGAAATCCAAGCTTTTCCTGAACCGGAAATACGAACGTCTCCTCACCATGGCGATCCATGTCTGCCTGGAACTGAACCAACAGAATGGGCGCGAAGATTATTTGGAGCGGGCCTTCGCCTACGCTGAAAAGGGCAAGATGGCGGTCCTTCTGGATGCGGTTTATGATTCCCGCGCAAAAACCTTCGCGGGCGTTCCGGAGGCGTGGTTGGTCCGCGAGAGGGAGATTCAAAGCCGAATCCAGCGCCATGAGTTGGAACTGGCTCGACTCGTGGAAGAGCCCGAATCGGAAGTTGGGGAAACCCAGGATCAATTGCTGCAAGCCCACGCGGACTTGGACCGCTTTACCCGGGATCTTCAAGCTCAGTACCCGCGCTACCACCGGTTGCGCTACGCGACCGGCGAGGGAAGAAAAAACGCCAGCGTCCGGAGTTTGGTGCGTGACGAAAGTCAAGCCCTGCTTTCCTACCATATGGGCGATGAGTTGTTGACGATCTTTTTGGTAACCGGGTCGGGGATCCGGGCCGAGCTGGTTTCCCTTGAAACGGCCGATGTATTGGCTCCGGAAGGGGATGGGTTTCCGCCCGTCCGGGATTGGCTTGCAGGCGCCTCCGGAAGACCGGTCAACCTGATGCTGGATATTGAGAAATTGCGTGAGAGCTTGGTGTTTTCGCGGCGCGATGTTTTCCGATTCTACGCGCGTAAATTGTTTCGCCTCCTCCTGGAGCCGGTTTACGAGGATCTGAAAGGAAAAAGGCTGGTGATTGTGCCGGATGCCCAATTCGGGCATTTGCCCTTCGAGGTCTTGTTGCGCAACGATGTGCCGGTTGCGCCCGGTTCCTGGCATTTTCCCTTTCTCGTCAGGGATCATGTGATTTCCTATCTTTACGCTACGGGCTTGCTTCCCGAATCCTCCGAGGCGCCACCCTCGGTCAACCCGGAAAACGGCATGGCCTTCGCCCCGGTGTTTGGGCGGGACCCGAGCCCGGAGTTGCGGCCGCGAGATGGGGCTGGATGGGAGGATGCGTGGCCCCTGCCCCATTCTCTTCGAGAAGTCGAGGCGATTGACGGGCTGTTCCGCCGGGCGGGAATTCCCTTTCAGACCTTCACCCACCATAGCGCAACGGAGGCCAACTTGAAGCGACGGTTGGCCGATGCGGATCTCATCCATATCGCCACTCATGGCCTTTTCAACCCGCAAACCATGGGTTCCAATCGGCTGCTTTTTGCCCGGACGCCGGATAGCGAGGAGGATGGCGCTTTCTATCTGCATGAGCTCTATGCCCACCAAATGAAGGCCGGCCTCGTGGTTTTATCCGCCTGTGACAGTGGACTGGGCGCGATTGCCTCGGGCGAGGGCATTCTGGGATTCTGCAGGGGGTTCCTTTTTGCCGGAGCCCAGGCTGTGATGGTCAGTTATTGGCAGGTATCGGATCGATCGACTACCGCGCTCATGACCGACTTCTATGAATCATTGCTCGCGGGCGGGTTGCCGGCCGAGGCATTGACCCGCGCGAAGCGGCGCCAAATCGAGGCCAATATTCCACCCTACCATTGGGCGCCCTTTGTTTTGATCGGGCAGCCCGAATTTGGCGCGCAAGACCAGCGGCCATGAGCCCGGAAGCCGTCCGAGCAACACACGCCGCCACCGTCGAACACGCCGCGGAACAACTCCGGTTTGGCGACCGCATCTCTCAGCGCCATCTCCGGGATCGCCGAGTTGCACTCGGCATTCCTACTGAAATAAAAAAAGCCGACTACAAGTCGGCGATCCACAAAACCTTGCGTCTCGGTAAGGCCTTCGCATCAACATCCTTTGAGAACCTGCATTACTCTCCGCGATCTTTCCCGGGCTCTGCTTCTCAAAACGCCTCGGGCGATCCGGCGAGGCGGGAGATGGCCACTTTCTCCGCGTAACCGCCTTTTCCCAAGTCGCGGGCCCGTTGCCACAACGCGCGCGCGCCGGCCTCGTCTTTGGCCTTGCGATGCTGGTAGTCGCCCAGGAAAATATAGCCGCGCGCGGCGAGATGGCGCGCCAGACCCGGCTTGGGGTCCGGCTCCAGCCTTGCGGAAAGCCATGCGTAATCCTCGGCCAAGCTCTGCTTGCGGCCCAGGATGCCGGGCGCCAGCAGTTGCGCCTTGGCCCGCAGCAGACGCAGGCTGAAGCTCTCGGGCGCGAGCGCCAGGGCCTGGTCCATGAGACGGAAGCCCTCGCGCGCGCTGGCGAGCTTGGCCAGCGGGTTGACGGTGGGGTCCTTGCCCTTGGCGGCCTTGGCCAGACCCAAAAACATCAGCGCGGCCGGGTCCGAGGCATGGCGTTCCTGAACCCAAGTTAAATGCATGATGGCCTGGTCCAAATAGTCCCAGCGATCGGGCGGGGAGAGAATTTGGTAGAGAATTCCTGCTTCGCGCCGCAGGGCCATGCTGGCGGGTTCCGCGGCCAATCTTTCCAGTAGGGCGTCCAAATCTTCCGGGCCGGGCTGATGAAGGGGAAGCTCGAAGGGACCGTCCCATGAAACCGTTTCCGTCCCTTCCATCGCGGTTGGGCGCTTCCTCGGGCCGGCGCAGGAAAAAAGCAGGATCAGTAAGGGAAGTCCGATCAGGGCTTGGGAGAAGCGAGGGAATCGCCTCATGGAGAATGGGCCTTTGTAGAAGGTAAAAGATCGCCGATTTCATCCTCCAGGCCCAGGTACTCATAACGCAGCAGCGCGATGGGCACATTGCCGTTGACCATCAGGTAATCGTGAAACGCCCGCAGGTCAAAGTCTTTTCCCCGCTGGGTTTTGGCGTCGGCCAGAAACTTGAGGATTTGCAACTTGCCGATTTGATAACTGATCGCCTGTCCGGGATTGTGGGCGAAGAAACCGGCTTCCTCGTTCGCGGTGGCCGCATCCATGGGCACGGTGCGGGCCAGGTAGGCGCCGGCCTCCTCGATGGTGAAACTGCCCAGGGCCAGCCGGATATCCACCTCCACGCGCAGGGCGCGCAACCGCATGAAGTTGTAAATGATCTCGCGCGTCCGGGGCCGGTCGTCAAAGAGGCCGAATTGGAGCAGCATTTCCTCCACATAGAAACCGATACCCTCGATGGGACCGGAGTCGATGAAATGGCGGCGGATGGGATTGGCATTGCGCCAGGAGCGCGCCAATTGGAAATAGTGACCGGGAACGCCCTCGTGTACGATGATCGGGCGCGGGTCCCGCGCGCAGGCGAGCCGAAAATAGGAAAGATCCGGTCTGGGTTCGGGAATGTAGCTGATCGCATCCTGATGCAGCCGGTGGGGCGAGGTGAGGTCGTCCACCACGCCCATGCGGGCGAGTGGCGCGATATGGGCGGGCATGAGCTTGTTGCGGTAATGTTTCAGCCAATCGGGTATGGAGAGAATGCCCTTTTGCTCTAAAAAATCGCGAATCGCTTGTTCATCTTTGGCCGATTGCGCGATCTGATCCGCGGCCGAGTTGAAAAGTTTGTCAGGCGGCAGATCCCGATTGCGTTGGGCCTCGAAGGTTTCAAAAGCCACGGCGCGGTTCCATGCCAGGCGGCCCTGATCCAGCAGCGCCTCCGGCGAGGCGGGGATGAGCGCGATGTTGCGGAGGAAGTATTGGTAGGCTTCGCGGCCGATGCTGAACTTTGCGGTCATTTTGGAAAGGCGTTCGCTCAGCCAGGAGCGGTAATCGTTCAGCGCGGCGATCGCGGTCCCCGTTGTTTGATCCAGCTCGGAACGCAATTCGGGCGGCGCCTGTTCTTTCAGGGCGGCGTTTACCCGTTGTAAATCATCCGCCGCTCCTCTCAGGTTGGCCAGGGCGATGCGCGTGAAGGGCGCCACCGGTTCGGTCAGATTCTCCTTGGCGGCCGCGATCGTGGCGGGAAAAGAATCCAGCCTCAAGATCATTTGCCGAATGCGCCTTTCCTTGATCGGGGTGTGGATCAGCAGAAGCTCGTAGAGCGCGCCCAGGGTTTGGTGGACGTAAAAGTCGGGATTGCGGTGTGGTAGGCGCAACACGTCCAACTCCCAACGAACCCGCTCAAGAGCCGAGTGCAGCAGCAGGTAATCCACCCGGTCCGATTTCGACCATTGGGAGATGTCGTAAGCATCCAACTGTTTGCGGTACTGGTAGTAGCGGGTGCGGCGACCTTGTAGCGCCCCCGGAGACCAGTCCGGCGCCCAATTCTCGGGCCGTTCCACGCGATTGATGTCGTCGCCGGTGGAAGGTTGGGTCGCCGCTCGCCACTGAAAGAACCGATTCGAAAGGGCGCGCAAATCCGTGGGCGTGGAATCCGCGAGCGCAACCGGCGCCAGCAAAAAGAGACATATGGCAGAGATGGAAAACACGGGCGCTTCCTCCTGGATGGAATTCTAAAAAGACCTATCGGCTAGGGGATCTCGGGTGGCGGCATGTCGTCGGGTACGAAGAAATCCGGGAACAGCTCCATGCTGGGGTCCACCGCGTAGGCGTCGAAATCCCTGACGCCCGTTTCCGCAAGAACCAGGTCATCCAAGCAAAAATGGCCGCTGAAATCGCGACTGGGTTTGGTGAGGATGACATGGGCCGCGTCCGCCATGATCTCCGGCTTGCGAGAGCGTCGCATCAGGGCGTCGCCGCCCAACATTTGGATCGCCGCGGTGGCGATGCCGGTCCTGGGCCACAACGAATTGACCGCGATGCCATCCGCCTCCAACTCGGCCGCCATGCCCAGGGTACACATGCTCATGCCGAATTTGGTCATGGTGTAGGCCACATGTGGGCCAAACCACTTGGGCGCCATATCCAACGGCGGCGAGATGTTGAGAATATGTGGGTTCTTGGCCTTTTGCAGATGGGGAATGCAGTATTTCGAGCAAACGAATGTGCCGCGCGCGTTGACCTGGTGCATGAGGTCGAAGCGCTTGACAGGCGTGTCGAGCGTGCCGGTGAGGCGGATGGCGCTGGCGTTGTTGACCAGGATATCGATGCCGCCGAATACCTCGATCGTTGTGGCCACGGCCTCGCGCACCTGTTCCGGCTGGCGGATGTCACAGGCCAGTGGAAGCGCCTTTCCGCCCGCGGTCTCGATCGCATCGGCGGCGGTGTAGATGGTGCCGGGCAGCTTTGGATGCGGTTCCGTGGTCTTGGAAACGATGGCAATGCGCGCGCCGTCGCGCGCGGCCCTGGCGGCAATGGCCAGACCGATTCCACGCGAGGCCCCGGTGATGAAAAGGGTCTTTCCCTTCAAATCGGTCATCGGTTTTTCTCCTTTTACCTGCTTTTGAGAAAACGGATGATGACATCCGCCAGCGCCTCGCCGCGGTCCTCCTGCAGAAAGTGGCCGCCACCCTCGATCGTGGTATGCGGTTGACCCGCCGCGCCCGGCACTTTCTTTTGAAATAGCTTGTCCATGCCGGCCATGATGGGGTCGCCATCGCTGAAGGCGGTGAGGAATGGCTTTTCCCAGTGGGAGAGTGCGCGCCAGGCCGCTCGGTTGGCTTCGCTCGCGGGGTTGTCCGGCTTGTCGGGCACCAGCATGGGAAATTGACGCGCGCCCGCCTTGTAGCGTTCCTCTGGGAAGGGGGCGTTATAGGCCGCGACCACCTCATCCGGCAAGGTGGTGAGGCTTGCCCGTTGGAGGATGGCGCCGATGTTGAAATTTTCGCTGGTCTGGCTGTATTCGCGCCACTGATAAAAGGCCTCGTTCATGGGATGGTCGCCGGTGGGCAGCGCGGTATTGGCCGCGATGATGCCGGCGAATCGGTCCGGGTTCTCCGCGGCCAGGCGCAATCCGATCAGGCCGCCCCAATCCTGGCAAACCAGGTGGATCTCTTTCAAATCCAGCATTTCGAGAAATGAGGTCATCCAGTCCACGTGGCGCTGGTAAGTGTAGTCCTCCCGCTGATCGGGTTTGTCCGAACGGCCGAACCCAATCAGGTCCGGCGCGAATACGCGCAAGCCAGCCTCCGCCATGGGCGGGATCATCTTGCGGTAAAGATAAGACCAGGAGGGTTCGCCGTGTAGGCAAAGAACCACCGGCCCGTTTTCCGGGCCCTCGTCTACAAAATGCATGCGGATCGGGCGGCAATCATGCGCGGCAACGGAAACAAAATGCGGCTGAAACGGGTAGCCGGGCAAATCGCGAAAGCGTTCATCCGGGGTGCGCAGAATATGCATATGGGAGCGCTCCTCGCGGTCATCTTAGCATGGGCCGCACTCAGGAGAATCCATTCTGTTTCGAAACTCGGCGCACGGCCAGGCCACCCGAGGATGGCTGGTTACGCGGCGAAACGGCGCCTTGAACAGTCCGCTGCTCAAGGCGCCTCGGTCCAGATCTACACGAGCCTGGGGTTTTATTCAAAAAGCCGGAGCGTCGGGCCTTTGGTCCGAACCGATTATTTGATCAAGGAACGCAGCATCCAGAGGGTCTTTTCCTGGCCGTCGGCGATTCCGTCGAGCATGGCCATGGTGCCCATGTCATTTTGGCCTTCGGCAAGTTTCGCGGATTTGCGCAAGTCTTCGTTCAAAAACTCCATGTCCGCGATGACGTTTTTCACCATGTCCTCGGCTTCCGGGGTGCCCGTGTCTTCCTTCAGGCGCGCCAATTTGAGTTGCTCGCCCAGCGTGGAAACCGGATGGCCTTTCAGGGTGCGTACCCGTTCCGCCAAAGCGTCCACCTGTTCGGCAACGCTCAGATAGAGTTCCTCGAATTTCTCGTGCAAAAGAAAGAACATCTGGCCTGTGACGTTCCAGTGGTAGTTGCGCGTGCGCTGATAAAAAACCTGATAGTCGGCCAGAAGCTGGTTTAATGCTCCGATGATGTGATTGCTGTCCGTCATGTTTTTCTCCTTGGAATCGATTCGTGAACCCTTGAGCCCACGCTTTGTTGACATGGATGTAAAGGCGAGATTTGTGCCAATTAGAAAAGTCAACCGTGGCAAAGGTTTGGGGCGTCTTGATATAGAAAAGGGCCACCGGTATTTCGGTTTTCCGCTATATTTTAGTAGGCGGCTCAGCGAAATCCCGTTGAACCTTCGCCGGGGTTCACCATGGGCGCGGCGAAATGATCCCTAAAAAATTACCACATTTTTGCGGCTCGGAAGAAGCCCGCGCTCCCACATGCTTTGGCCCCCAAACCGACTTGCTGGTATAGTGGATGCGGCTCATCAAGGGATCAAAATCAGGAACGGCTTTGCGGGGGAATCACCTGCTGGAGGATGGGAACATGAAGAAAGAAGGGAATTGGACTCAAGAATGGATTTCTATCATCGCCTACCTGGCGCTATTCAGTTTCACGGCTATGCTGGCGGCTCAGGAGACCCAATCCGGCGGAACGCCCATCCCGCTCGCGCCCACCGCGGACGATGAAATGCCCGCGGCGATCCTGGGCAAGGGGGAGGCGCCCCAGGGCGCGGATCTGGCCTATTTCGACGATGACGAGGCGACCAAGGGTTATCTGGCCCTTCCAGCCGGGGAGGGGCCCTTTGGCGCGGTGATCCTGATTCACGAGTGGAACGGCCTCGGCGAACGGGTCAAGCAGGTGGCCGACGCCTTTGCCGCGGAGGGTTACGTGGCCCTCGCCGCGGATCTCTACTCCGGCCGCACCGGCTCCAACCGCGAGGAGAACCGGGCGCTGGTGCGGGAGACGCTTGCCAAGCCGGAAGTCATCGTGGCCAACCTGGATGCCGCGGCCAAATACCTGCGCGGCCGGCCGGATGTGAACGGCAAGGTGGCCGCCATCGGCTGGTGTTACGGCGGCGGCGTGGCCCTCAGCTATGCCTTGGGTGGCGAGAACCACGAGGGCACCGCCATTTTCTACGGCCGCCTGCTGGATGATCCCGAACAAATGAAGCACATCCACCACGAGGTTTACGGCACCTTCGCGGAAAACGATCGCGGCATTCCGCCGGAACAGGTGGAGAAGTTCGTGGAGGCGTTGCGCAAGGCGGGCGTGGCCAATGATGTTCATATCTATGACGAGGTGCGCCACGGGTTCTGGCTATGGGTGGACCGCGATCCCGAAACCAACAGCGCTCCGGCCCTCAATGCCTGGCAGCGGTTGAAGGCCTACCTGAAACGCACGATCGGAAAATAATCCCGTCCCCATCGCTTTCAGACCCCGAGGAATCCATGGGTCGGCCGCCCAAGGCGGTCAGCCTTTTCCGCGCATCTGTGGGTGGTAGAGGATCGGTGTCTTAGAGACTCAACTCATATGGGCGCCGCCGTCCACTTCCAGGATGCGGCCGGTGAAATAGTCGTTCTCCAGAACAAAGCGCACCGCCGCCCAGATTTCATCGGGCGTGGCGAAGCGGCCCAGCGGGATGCGCCGCGCGAGAGATTCGAGCGCTTCATTTGAGATGCCCTCCAGGAAACCCGTTTCCGTGACGCCGGG
>JBGTRP010000231.1:0-9119 GCA_041940685.1 Acanthopleuribacteraceae bacterium | reverse complement strand
TAAAATTTGTAATCAAACCTTATTTTGATTGAATTAACAATTTGCTTCCATGTATCTACAAATATATTAATAATTGCCTCTTATAATGAACAGTAAAAAAATTATACAGTTAATTCTCTTGTATGTCTGCTATTTTACAAGTTTTTTAATGAAATTTTTAATATTATGCGAGTGTTAAAATTAGAAAAAAAGTTCCTTGGATATTGACATTATGTCTTATTGTCAACAGTCCGCTTAGAGGGAATACAATTTTGCAAGATGCAGAAGGATCTCAAGCGTTTCCAAAACTTGTTGAAGAACTTTCGTTGAATTCACCAAGCAACGGAGATATCGAAAATAAAGCCCGTGTCCTACAGGAGATAAGGCATAAAGTGGTTGACAATATTGTGTTGATGGCTCCTATTGTTTGTCGCCCCAGGGCCTTAACGGATATTCCGTATACGGGAACGGATGGGCTTCGGTTCCAGGTTGACCCATTCATTGGCCGGAAACCCGCGCCAACGATCGAAGTATTTTTTAGTATAACACGATAAAAGCTTGTTCTTTAGGCATTTTAGGACCCTATCCGCCTGGATTGGGTTGGCCGATTTTAGGGCAAAAGATATGCCAGGTCACATGGCCGAACGAAGCGGCTCCGGGGAGGATCCTTGTCCCTGAATCGGCAATCATATCCTCATAACGCAACATTTTGAAAGAAAGTTTTCATTTTAAGCAATTAGACCTTTATTTCCATGCGCATCCTCCCATTCCCGTCATAAATATCAGGAGGTTTCTCTTTTTTTGTGACAACAAAAGCCTCGATCCCCATTCAAAATCACCTCGCCACACTCGTAAACCTATCGCTTCCCGCATGGCTCCTAATATGGGTAACCGTGCCCCGGAAATCCCCTGGGAGGATGCGGCCAAGGGCAAGGGGATTGCGGGTATTCCCGAGGGGATTGGGGTTCCGACCTCTGAAAACGATCGCCATGACGGTCAGGAGCATGGCTTGGCCGCGGGGCTCCGGGCTCCAGGATGAACGGATCGCGGAGACTCCTTTTTTTATGGAGATTGCCATGGCCTTATTGTAGAATCGAAAGGTCAAACGATTGCTTTCCATCATTTTAGATCGAAACCCGAGGGGTTGATGCGGGTCGGAAATCGTATGGAACCGCGTGACCAGGCGGAGCGGCCATATTCATTTATGGATCATGACGGCGTCGCTCCGCTGAAAAATTTTGTTCGATTCATTCGAACCAGTTAGTAAGGAGGAGGTAGCCATGAGAAAGGCCTTGCAAATCCTCGCCCTATCCAGCTTGGTGATGGCGTTGCTTCATTGCGGGAAGCCTGAAATTAAGGAAAGTCAAATAGCGGACTGGACGGCCGTAAAGGAAACCCTGGCAAAAGAAAAAGAAACGCTCGATCAAAAACGCGAAGAGCTCGGAAAGCTTTTGGCCGATATCAAAAACGCTTCCCAGGAAGAGGCCGGCGAGGCGCTTCCCAACGTGGATGAGCTGAAGGCAAAAGCGAAGGAGCTCGGCAAAGAAATCGAGGATATGGCGGTGAGTTTTCGCGAAAAGGTTGCCGAGGAGCTTTACGATATCGAAGTGGCCGTGGCCAAAATCCGAGAAAAAAATGCCGAGGTGAAACTCCCCGAACCCCATCTCGAAATCACCCGCATGATGAGCGATGAGGATATCCTAGTCGCCGGGGAATTCATCAAGAAACACGGTGATTATTTCGAGGCGTTGCGCATTCTCAAGTCAAGCCTGGAGCTGGACCCCGAGAATCAAAAACTCAAGGACGCTCTCGCCAAGGCGGAAGTCGACCAGTGGATGACCGAGGAGCGGTTGGCTCAGGTTGAAAACGGCATGACCATGGATCAGGTTGCCGAGCTGATCGGCAAGGTGTACCACCGTTTCGTTCAGGAATTCCCCGAAAAGAACGTCCTGGCATGGTTTTACCGCCGCGAGGACGGGGGCACCGCGGGGGTATACTTCCAAATGAAAGATGGCGAACATCAAGTATACCAAGTGGATTACAACGCCAAGGAACCGGAATCGGAAACGCCCGCCGAGGAATAAACGTCGGCGACGAACAACCGCGCGGAAGGGCTCCTAGGCCCTCCGCGCGGATATTTCAGATGCTGGCGGCAGGTTCGAGAGGCCGGAGTTCCGATGTCAGCAGAACCGGCATCCCCTTTTCGGAGTTACCGGACCAGTACCAGTGCTTGGCGCCCCTGCACAGACGCCGCCGGTTAGGCGAGAACCGCCTTGATTTCTTGGATCAGAGGCTCCAGCACATTTTCCCACTTGTCCACGATGCTGAGATCCGCGTGTTTGTGGATGGGCGCATCGGCATCGGAGTTGATGGCCACAATGTATTTGGAGCCCAGCATGCCGGTCAGGTGCTGAATGGCGCCCGAAATGCCCACGGCGATGTAGAGGTTGGGCGCGACGGTGGTGCCGGTTTGTCCAATCTGCAGGTTGTGGGGCACCCAGCCCAGGTCGGTGACCGCTCTCGAGGCGCCCAGAGTGCCGCCGATCAGGCTTGCCAGTTGCTCCAGGCGGCTGAAATTCTCGGCCGCCTTCATGCCGCGCCCGCCAGAGACGATGACCTTGGCTTCATTTAGCGGGACGCCCTGAATCTTCTCACCGGCAACCACCTCTTTCAGTTCGGCGTTCATCGCCCCGTCCAGTTGGAGGCCCACCTTCAGGTATTGGGTCTCCCGCTCGTCAGGAACGGGATCGAAAGCGGTGGCGCGCACGCTCACCGTCTGGCAGTCCCCCGCGGTCAGGATTGACTCGGTGGTCTGGAAACGAGCGTTGGAGACGATGCGCTTGCCTGAAAGCAGGCCGTCGGCCCCCGCCTCGACCGCCACGACATCCTGAAGCAGGCCGCCTTTCAAATGGGAGGCCATGTAGGCCGCCAGGTCTCGGCCCAAATCATGAGCGACCGTGAAAAAGTAGGCCGGCGCCGTGGCGAAAAGGCCGCGCAAGTAATGCGCACAGTTTTCCACGCTGGGGTGTTTGAAGACCTCGGACTCCACCGCGATGACCCGGTCCGCGCCAAAACCCGCGCATCCCGGTCCCAGGGCGTCGGCCCCTTCAGCCAAAAGCAGAAGGGATACTTTCTTTCCGGTGGCGTCGGCGATCTTGCGCGCCTGTGACAGAACCTGATGGGTGGAAAGCCGGACCGCCGCGCCGTCATGGTCGGCCAGGACCACCACGTCACCGTCGAGGCCAAGGCTCGCGGCGTCCGCGGCGCCCCAGGTGATGCTGCCGGCATCCGCGGCGCCGCCATCGTCGGTTTTGGCGTCCACCACGAGCGCCTTGTCCTCGCGGATCAAAATCTCCACGGCTTGCTTGGCCTTCTCGGGACCCTCGCCCTCGGCGATCACCCGGTTTTTACGCTCCGACTTCACGCCCTCCACCGCGGTCACCCGCGTGCGGCTGGCGGACTCGGCTTGGCTCAAGCTCGTCGGGTCGACCGCGTTGCGGGCGAACTTCTTGGCCATCATCACGCCCTTCAGCGAGGTGAAGCGCGCGCTGTCCTTGCCGTTCAACCAATCGGTGGTGCCGAAAACCGCCGGCAGACCAATCTGATAATTCAGTTTGTCATTACCCTCGATGAAGGTAGCGCTGACCGATTGCATATCTTCGTTCAATTTGATTTCATTGACCCCGGAATAATAAGGCAAGCCCAAAATCTGGGCCAGGGCCGGGCCCACGATGCCATGCGAGTAGTCCCAGGACTCCCTGCCGACAAACACCAGGTCGGGTTTGTTTTCCAGGTTGCCGATCATGGCCGCCAGCAGATCGGCGACCGCGAAGGCGTCCATGGAGTCGATGTCTTCCAGATTCAGCGCGTGAACGCCCAGGCTTCCGGGATGCTTGCCCGGCTGGATCATGGCAATCGCGGTTTGCTGGAGGCTGGTTACCTCCTTTTCCTTGCCGATGGTCAAAATATCGGTATGAATGCTGTCGGGATGCTCTTCGGCAAAGGTAATCGTGGCTTCCAGCCCGACTTCCCCGTACTTGCCCATAATTTTTTTTGCGCCGGTGATCACCTTGCCGTCGGTGATTTCCATGGGGCCCTCGGTATCGGCCATGGGCGACAAAAGACAAGCGATATTGAGCTTGCTCATGAACGATCTCCTTCCTGGGATGTGATGAACCTCGCGAATTTTTGGCTCGGAGCGTGAAAAAGCGACCTGTAGGGGCTCGGAAAAAAGCAAACTCCGGCCACAAAGCCAAACAAGCCGTTCAAGATAGCATTTCTCCGTTCATGTCGGAGAAAAATCTTGACGCAAAGCCATTCAAGCATGTTGCGGCATGCCTGTAAAGGCGAAAATGAACGCTCATTCATTTTTGTCGGCAGCCGATCGCACCCGGCAGGCAAAGGCTTTCAGGCCCGGAAACGGGCATCTTCCCGGGTCCCAAAACAGGCGATCTTGCATTGCGTTCTCCCCCGGAGGCTGCTAGAATCCCGCCCCTATGAAGAAACGGGTTCTTTCAGGCATTCAGCCCTCGGGCAAGCTGCATTTGGGCAACTATCTCGGCGCCATGCGACAACACCTGGAATCTCAGGAACGCGAGGGTTGGGATCGGTATTTTTTCATTGCCAACTACCATTCGCTGACCTCCGCGCCCGAGCCCGCGATGCTGCGGGAACAGAGTATGGATGTGGCGCGCACCTACTTGGCTCTGGGCCTGGACCCCGCGAAATCGCTGTTGTTCCTGCAAACCGATGTGCCGGAAGTAACCGAATTGGCCTGGATCCTGTCCTGTGTCACGCCCATGGGATTGTTGCAGCGCGGCACCAGTTACAAGGACAAGGTGGCTCGTGGCCTCTCCCCCAATCACGGCCTGTTCGCCTATCCCGTACTGCAATCGGCGGATATTTTGGTCTACGATTCGCATCTGGTGCCTGTAGGCTCGGACCAAAAGCAGCATGTGGAAATGTGCCGCGATTTGGCGATCAAGATCAACCTCACCTATGGCGAGGTGCTGGTGGTGCCGGAGGCCGACATTCGCGAGGAAGTCGCGGTGGTTCCGGGGACGGACGGCCAGAAGATGAGCAAGTCCTACAACAACACCATCGAGTTATTTGCCTCCAGGAAAAAATTGAAATCCCAGGTCATGTCGATCGTCACCGATTCCAAGGGATTAGACGAGCCCAAGGACCCGGATACCTGTAATGTTTACCAAATCTACAAATTGCTCGCCTCCGCGGAGGAAAGCGCGGAAATGGCCGAGCGCTATAGAAAGGGCGGCTATGGCTACGGCCACGCCAAGCTGGCCTTATTGGAAAAGGTAGAAACCTTTCTCGGCCCCTACCGGGAAAAATACGAATACCTGGTCGCCCACCCCGATGAGGTGAGGGACGTCTTGCGCGACTGCGGCAAAGTCGCCCGCGCCAGAGCCCATGAGGTGATGACCCGCGTCCGCGACGCGGTGGGCTTTATCTGACCCCGATGGGGCCAGGCCATTTGGGAGCGTTCGGCGAATGAAACGCTTGGGATTTTTGGTTTTCTTTTTGGCGGCGTCCGGGGCCGCTTGGCTCCTATGGCAAAAGCGTTCCGGAGAAGCCCCGGAAAATGCGATGAATTGCCTGCTGATCACGCTCGACACGCTGCGGCAGGACCGTCTCTCCTGTTATGGGTATGAGCGCGAGACCTCGCCCTTTTTGGATTCGCTGGCCGCGCGCGGCTACCTGTTCGAGCATGCCTATGCCAGCTCCAATATCACCAAACCGTCCCATGCCTCCATCCTCACCGGGTTGTATCCCAAACACCACGGCGTCATCGACAATACCGGAAAGCTGGACGACCCATCCATTCTGACGTTGCAGAGAATCTTCCAATCCGAGGGGTACCACACCTTTGCCGCGGTAAGCACCTCCTTATTGAACCGCGAACGCAGCGGTTTCAACCGCGGCTTTGACGCCTATTACAACGCGGGTTCGTCCAAACAGCGCGCGGAAACCACGGTGGCGAAGGTCCTGCAACATCTCGGCAAAAAAAAGAAGCGGCGGCCCTTCTTTGGCTGGGTTCACTTCTTCGATACCCACACGCGCTACAAACCGCCTCAAGAATTTCTGAACATGTTCCAAACCGAGGGCGGCAAGGATGGCGAGAGCGAGGGAAAACTCCCCATCAAACCCTTTGGCGGCTCCAGCATGGTCAAGGACAGTATCCCGAACACGGTCACCGTGGCCGGCCGCCGAGACCCGAACTATTACCTGGCCGCCTACGATGGCGAAATTCGCTACCTGGACGAACAGCTTCGCCAACTTTTCCAAGGTCTGGAGCGCATGGGCCTGGCCGAAAACACGATGGTGGCGATTACCTCGGATCACGGCGAGATGCTGGGTGAGCACGGCATCTACTTCAACCACTGCTCCCTTTATCGGGAGGTGATCGAGGTGCCCATGATCCTGGTCCTGCCGGGCATGCCGGGCGGTAGGGTCCGCGACGTGGTCGAGAATCTGGATATCGGGCCCACCCTATGCGAGTTCCTGGATTTCGAGATTCCCGAGAACCTGGATGGCAGCGGATTGCGCGCGCTCATGGAAGGAGGCGCAGGACCCGAGCCTTTCGCCTATGCCCAACACGCCTATGATCTGACCATCAGCATGCGCGACGAAAAAGAGAGCCTCATCCTGCCCCTGCCGCTGCAGGAGGATTTGCTGCGTTCGCCCTTCAACCAATACGATCGCGCCGCCTACCTAGCCTATATCGACGCCGAAAAGCCCCTGTATTTTCAGCTTCAATCCGATCCCGCCGAGAACCAAAATCGCTTCGCCGCGGAGGATGAGGCCATTCAGGCGCGGGTGAAGAAATTGGCCAACTGGTACACCCACCGCATCCACCACCCTCAACATGGGCAACGCGAGTTGTCGCAAGAAGAAATTGAACTTTTGAAGTCGCTCGGCTATCTTTAGAGCCCTGGATGCGGACATGAGTGGTTGCTTCCATGGCGGCGGGAAACCTCGTTCGGTTTTGCCCCGCGGAAGCGTTTCTATAAGGAGTCGACATGGAGACCCAGGCCGACGAGATGTTGACCGTCATCGTTCCTTGCTTCAACGAGGAGCAAAGCATCGCCCAAACCGTGGGATCGATCGCGCGCGTGGCGCCGGAGCTGGATTTGAAGGTCGAGTTGCTGCTGGTGGATGACGGCTCCAGCGACGGGACCTCCGGGGAAATGGAAAAGCTCTGCGAGCAATATCCATTCTGCCGCATGAAAATCAACCAGAAGAACCTGGGCCTGGGCCGCACCGTGTTGAGTTGTTACGACCAAATTCCCCGCCATAGTTGGGTGACCGTCATTCCCGGCGACAACGAGTTTATTTTCGCCTCGGTCAAGAACCTGCTCGGCCGCCCGATCGGTGCGGAAGCGGTGGCGGAGGCCGTATCCTTCCTACTCACCGCGCGCGGGATTTGCGGCCAGACGCTCTACGTCGATTGCGGCCAGCGTTTCGTGCGGCGTGAAGGGGACGTGATGTTTGAGGGGCGAGTGCGCCCCGATGGTTGAGTATACGATCCTGCTCGAGGGGCTCGAAGTCACGATCGGTCTCGGCATCCACGATCACGAGCGCGCAGCACCCCAGCGGGTCGCCGTCAGCGTGTGGCTGACCTGTGCCTATGACGCGGTGCCCGCGGACCTGATCGAGGCGGTGGTCGATTACGACTATCTGCGTGCGGGAATCCGCGCGCTGGCCGCGGCGCGGCATATCGAACTGCAGGAGACGCTATGCGAAGAAGTCGCGCGGCTCGCGCTTGCCGCTGATCCGCGGGTGCGTTCGGTCAAGGTTCGGTCGATGAAGCTCGACGTCTATCCCGATGCGCGCGTAGGATGCGAAGTCGAACGAATGCGCGATTGATCTGGGGGATTGGATCGATGTTGCAGGCTATTCTGGTCGCATTGTTGGTCGCGGCCCAGTCGTCGCCACCGATACGTCCCGCGCCGTTTCCCGCGTCACGCCCGACGCCCACGGCACCGATCGCCGCCATCGATAACCCGACTGGAGACGAGCGGCCGCGTCTCACCTTCCTGCCCAATCCCAGCACCTACTACCCGCCCGCCGCGCTTGCGGAGGAGCGTGAAGGAACGACATCGCTGCGCTGCACCTTGACCCAGGAAGGCACGCTGATCGATTGCGGCGTGCACCAGAGTTCGGGGTCAGCGGACCTCGATACCGCCGCCTTCCAGATCGCTGCACGTGCGCGCTACACGCCGATGCGCGTGGCGGGGGAAGTGGTGAGGGCGTCGGTGGTCCTGCCGGTGCGTTGGGTGATTGGCGACTGATTTTCGAGTTTTTGGGTTGGAGGAAGCCGACTCCCGCCCTATGTCCTGCACGTTCCGCCGTTCAGCGGCGGGCAACATGGGGTTGTTACAGGGTACATCGTGCAATTGCTGCTGTTCCTTTCCGCTCTGCTGGCGGGTCTTACCGGCGCTTTCGCCGGCGACCGTGATCTGCGTGCGGCGCAGCGGCAAAGCGAGACGGCGATCACCCGTGCCGCTGAAGTCGCCGCGGAGGCGATTGCCGCCGTCGCCAAGGCCAGCGCCGCGATCCCCACTGCAATACCGCAGCGGCCCGCCGCAGCGCTCTTCGCAATTCATGACGCGCCGGCACTCCGTCCCGCGCGCCTGACCAGCGAGCGCCGGCTGGAATAGCCACGCCGCCGCCTCCGGGCGGTCTTTTCGTACACCGAATCCTTGCGTCCGCGATGCGGGCGCGCATCCCGCAATTTCATACGACTGGAATCCATCATGCTCGGCGGTTTGGCCAAATCCCTATTCGGCTCGTCCAACGACCGTTACGTCAAAGGCCTGGGGGCGATCGTTCAGAAGATCGCAGGCTTCGAGCCAGCGCTGCAGGCGTTGTCCGACGAGGAGCTTGCGGCGCAGACCGTGAAGTTCCGCGAGCGGCTGGCCAATGGCGAGAAGCTCGACTCGATTCTTCCCGAAGCCTTCGCCACGGTGCGCGAGGCGTCGCGCCGTGTGCTCGGCATGCGCCATTTCGACGTGCAGATGATCGGTGGCATCGGCATGCACCGCGGCACGATCTGCGAGATGCGGACCGGTGAGGGCAAGACCCTCACCGCCCCGTGCGCCCTCTACCTCAACGCGCTCAGC
>JBGTRP010000230.1:0-9133 GCA_041940685.1 Acanthopleuribacteraceae bacterium | reverse complement strand
CCGACGCCTGGTCGATGGAGATCCTGGTGCGCGAGCTGACGGCGCTCTACGGCGCCGCGGTCGCCGGTGAGCCGTATCCGCTCCCCGAGCTGCCGGTGCAGTACGCCGACTTCGCGCACTGGCAGCGCCAATGGCTTCAGGGACCCGAGCTCGAGCGGCAAATGGCTTTTTGGAAGGGGCGCCTAGCGGGGCGTCTACCGGTCCTCGCCTTGCCTACTGACCGGCCGCGCCCCAAGCACCAGAGTTTCGAGGGAGCCAATCACAGGGCCCGCCTCGACTCGGAATTAATCGAGGAGATCAGCCGCTTCAACAGCCATGAAGGCTTAACTCCCTTCATGAGTTTCTTTTCGGCCTTCAGCCTCCTTTTATCCCAATACTCTGGGCAATCCGACATGGTCATTGGCACCCCAATCGCCAACCGGAACCGGGAGGAGACCGAGGGTTTAATCGGTTTTTTCGCCAATACGCTCGCTCCAAGAATCCGCTTTGGCTCGACCACAACCATGCGTGAGCTAACCGAAACCATTCGGGATGTCACCTTGGAAGCCTATGCACACCAGGACTTGCCATTCGAAAAGTTGGTCGAGGAATTGGCGCCCGAACGGGATTTAAGCCGCCACCCACTCTTTCAGGTCATGTTCTCCTACCAAAGCGCGATTGGCGAGCCCCTCCAACGTGGCGATTTGAGCTGGTCGCCGGTAGAGCTGCAACAATCGCACACCCATTTCGATTTGGTGCTTTACGTACGAGAAATGGAGGTGGCCTCGCCCGCCAATTCCCAACCGCTTTTGGAGGTAGATTACAAGCTCGAATACGCGACCGCCCTTTTTGACCGAGAAACCATCCTCCGGCTCGGCCGCCATTTCGAAAATGCCTTGGGCCAAATGGCGCGAAACCCGCTGCTGCCCGCGAGCCGGTGCGACCTTCTCCAGCCCCATGAACGGCAGGGATTGCTGGTGGAATGGAATCAGACGAGATTGGAAATCCCAGAGCCGGTCCCGGTCCATATCCTGTTTGAAAACCATGCCGATCGAGGCCCGGATTCGCTCGCTCTGAGTGGAGAGCAGGGGCAACTGACGTATGGCGAGTTGGACGCCGCCGCTACCCGTCTGGCGCATGAGCTCCTGCGCATGGGCGCCAGGCCGGGAGACCGGATTGCCGTCTGTTTCCTGCGGTCGCCGAGGATGTTGGTCTCCATCCTTGCCGTCTTGAAAACCGGTGCGGCCTATGTGCCGCTGGACCCGGTTTATCCCGGCCAACGGTTGGCCTATGCCCTGAGTGACGCGCGCGTTTCCCTGTTCCTGACCAACGAGGAGATTCAACACAGGCTACCGTCCTTCAAGGGCAGGATCATCTGCCCTCCGGTTTCCGGCCACGCTCGGCCGGAGCCGCTTGCGCCGGCAAAACGCCCGGCTTCCCTCAATTCAGCCGGCCAGGATTTGGCGTATGTCATCTACACCTCAGGTTCTACCGGCAGACCGAAAGGCGTGGCCGTTTCCCACGCCAGCTTGATCAACCTCATTGCATGGCACTGGCATGCCCATGGAACCGTGGCGCATCAACGCGCGACACTCATGGCAGGTCCGGCTTTTGATGCTTCGGTCTGGGAAATCTGGCCCTATTTTTCTCGGGGCGCCAGTTTGCATATTCCACACGAGGATCTCATCCTGGACGCCCCGACTCTTTGGGGTTGGTTGGTTTCCCGCCACATCAGCATTTGCTTCTGTCCCACTCCCGTGGCCGAGGGCCTGATCGCGGAAGGACCGCCTTCAGGAAAATCGCCGGCTGCCATTCTTACCGGCGGCGACAAACTGCGTCTCCGCCCACCAGAAAATTTCCCCACACGCATCATCAACCATTACGGACCAACGGAAAACACGGTTGTCGCCACCTGGAGCCCGGTGGGGGCACGAAACGATACACCGACTCCAACCATCGGCAGGCCAATTGCCAATACAGGGGCTTATGTGTTGGGTCGGACGCTAGCGCCCAAACCGATTGGCGTTCCCGGTGAGCTGTTGATCGGGGGAGCCGGCCTCGCCTCGGGTTACCTGTTCCGTCCCGAATTGACCGCTCCAGTTTTTATACCCAATCCCTTTGCCGAAATCCCGGGCGCCCGCCTGTACAGAACCGGGGATCTGGTACGCTACCTCTCCGACGGGGAAATCGAGTTTTTGGGGCGCATCGATCATCAAATCAAGTTGCGCGGATTTCGCATCGAGCTTGGAGAGATCGAGGCCGTTCTGGCCCGCCACCCGAGCGTTCAGGCGGGCTTGGTGTTGCTCCGCGAGGACCGGCCCGGAGAAAAACGACTGGCGGCCTATGTTCAAAACGCCGAGCCCCAGGCCGAGGAAGCCCGTGGAGAATGGGCCGGCCTCCTACGCGCCTGGCTGAGCGAGCGCCTTCCCGAATACATGGTGCCCCGCATCCTCGTGGGCATGGACAGTCTCCCCTTGACGCCCAACGGCAAGATCGACCGGGAAGCCCTGCAGCGCTTTCCCTTGCCGCGGGACGGAGCGGGCGACGCGGGAACGGGAGGCGACGCCAATGCAATGCCGCGAACGGATTTGGAGAAAAAGCTCGCGCTGGCCTGGCAAGAGATCCTACAAACCGGAGACATCGGCATCCACGACAACTTCTTCGATGTAGGCGGCCATTCCCTGGTGGCAACGAGGGTCATCTCTTGGATCCGGCATGAGTTGGGCGTGGAAATGCCGCTTCGAACCTTATTCGAGCGGCCCACTATCGCGGATTTGGCAGCCCATCTCTCCGCTACAAAACGCGCCGAGCTCCCGCCCATCCGTCGAGCAGGAAAAACGGAGGACCTACCGCTTTCCTTCGCGCAATTGCGTTTGTGGATCATCGATAGGTTGGAACCGGGCAATATCAGCTACAGCCTGCCCAGCCTTCACCACATCGAGGGGCCCTTTCAAATACAAGCGTTTGAACGGGCCTTCGCCTACCTGATGGAGCGCCATGCCATTCTGAGGACCCGTTTCCAAAAGCTGGGAGAAAACCCGGTCCAGCACATCGATTCGCACGCGCGGCCGGGCCTTGCCGTAATCGACCTCCACGCCTTGGCGTCCCGGCAGCGCGAAGAAACCGCATGGCGGTTGGCCCACCGGGAAAGTCAAACGCCATTCGACCTGGAGCGCGGGCCCCTGATCCGCGCCGCCTTGTTGCGCCTTGATCCAAATGTCCACCAACTGTTGTTGACCATGCACCACATCGTATCCGACGGATGGTCGATCGGAGTGTTCGTCCGCGAGATCGGCGCCGCATTTGAAGCCTTCAGCCAGAATCGCCGGCCCTCCCTTCCGGAGCTTCCCATCCAGTACGCGGATTTTGCCGTTTGGCAGCGCGCCTGGCTGCGGGGAGCGGAGTTGGAGCGCCAACTCGGTTACTGGCGGGACGCCCTGGCCTCCCCCAGCTTATTGGAGTTGCCCACGGACCGGCCGCGCCCCAAGATCCAGACCTTTCCCGGCGCAAGTTACGAGATCGTCCTTGGCCAACCGCTGACCAAGGCGCTGATCGAGATGGCTCGCCAAGAGAAGGCTACGCCCTTTATGTTGCTGCTCTGCGGGTTTCAGGCGCTTTTGAGCAGGTATTCTGGCCAGGAAGACATTTTCGTGGGCTCTCCCATTGCCAACCGCAACCGCGCCGAGGTAGAGGGGTTGATTGGATTTTTTGTGAACACCCTCGTGCTTCGCGCCGATTTATCGGAATCTCCCAGTGCGAGGGAGGCATTGGCCCGGGTCCGGGAACGGACCTTGGAAGCCTTTGCCCACCAGGACCTTCCCTTCGAGAAACTCGTGGAGGCCATGCAACCGGAGCGGGACCTGAGCCGCAATCCTTTGTTTCAGGTCATGTTCGTGCTACAGAACTTCGCATCCCGCGCGGGTCAAGAGGGCCCGCTGCGCTGGACGCAAATTGAAATGGACCGTTCCCTTTCCCATTTCGACCTGACCCTGACCTGCATCGAAGAAGAGCCCGCATCTCCCGGTACGATCCCGACCCTCCGCGCCCGGTTCGAGTACAACACCGACCTGTTCAATGCCACGACCATCATGCGGATGGCGGGCCATTTGCGAATGTTGCTTACCGGAATGACCTGGCTGCCGGAACGGCCCCTGCACAGCCTGGCGCTGCTGGGACCGAAGGAGCGGCATCAGCTTCTCCACAGTTTCAATGATACGAACACCGCTTTTCCCTCGGAACAACCCGTCCACCAGCTCATTTTGGCCCGCTGCACGAGTTTTCCTGACGCCATTGCATTGAGTTCCGCGGAACACAGCTTGAGCGCGCGCGAGTTGATATGCCGGGCAGGGGACCTCGCCCGCCGCTTGCGCGAAGCCGGTGTGGGCGCGGAGACTCTCGTGGGCCTTTGCATGAACCCCTCGCCGCGGTCCGCAATCATTCAGTTGGGAATCCTGATGGCCGGAGGCGCATTTCTGCCGCTCGACCCGAGACATCCGGTCGAACGCATGGTCCGCACCCTCAATGACGCCGGCGTGAAGATCTGTTTGTCAGAGGCGAACACGCTCGTGGCGCTCCCGGGTTTCGATGGTGAGTTGTGGCATTTTGAAGATCTTTTGAAAACGCGGAACTTTGAGGCCCCTGCCCCGAAACCCATCACCGAAATGGAGCCAATCCCAGCCGAACGATTGGCGTACATCATCTACACCTCGGGCTCCACCGGGGTTCCCAAGGGCGTGGCCATCAGCCATGGCGCCCTTTTGAACCTGACCTATTGGCATTGGGAGAGCTTTGAACCGCGCGAGGGAGATCGAGCCACGCAGTTGGCCGGCCCAGCTTTCGATGTAGCCATGCTGGAACTCTGGCCCATGCTCGCCAAGGGCGCCTCCCTGCATCCTCCACCCCAGGAGCTTTTACCCGCTCCCACGGACTTGGTCGCATGGTTGGCCTCGCGAAAAATCGACCTGGCCTTCGCGCCCACGCCCCTTGCAGAGGCCATCTTGAGCGAGCCCCTGCTTGAGGGATGGACCCCAAGATCGTTCACCACCGGCGGCGACAAGCTGAAAATTCGACCCGGCGCCAGTTTCCCCGCGCCTTTCTACAACATGTACGGCCCCACCGAGTGTACCGTCATTTCGACCTGGTGTATGGTCGCGCCGGAGCCCGCCTCGGGAATTCCCTCGATCGGGCGTCCCTTGCCCAATTACCAGTCTTTCCTGGTAGATAAGCTGCTTCAACCGGTCCCGCTTGGGGTGCCCGGCGAGTTGGTCGTGGGCGGGTCCGGCCTGATGCGTGGATACTGGGAACGACCGCATTTGACCGCGGCGGGGCTGGTCCCGGATCCTTTTGGAGGAAAACCGGGCCGTAGGCTTTACAAGACCGGCGACCTGGTACGCTACGAGAACGACGGCCATATCCAATTCCTTGGCCGCATCGATCATCAGGTAAAAATTCGCGGTCACCGAATCGAGCTCGGTGAAATCGAAAGTCTGCTTTCCAGCCATGAAAAGGTCAAGGCTTGTTTGGTCTCGGTGCGCGATTTTGGAGCGACCGGGAAAAGACTCATTGCCTATCTGCAAACCGAGGCCAGGGTCCCCGGAATGGCTGAAAAGAGTTTCAACGATGAGTTGGAGGCTTTCCTCAAGCAAAGGCTACCCGAATATATGATCCCATGGGCATTCCTCACCATGGACCGCTTTCCCCTGACTCCCAACGGCAAGATTGACCGGGCCGCCCTGGAAAGAATGGAACTGCCGAGTATTGGGAAAGAATCTGAGGAGGAAGGCGGGGCGCCGCTCGGCGCCATGGAAGAAGGTTTGGCAGAAATCTGGGAAGAGGTTTTGCAACTCGATACGGTAGGAGCAACGCAGAACTTTTTCGACCTCGGCGGCCATTCTCTGCTGGCGACCCGAGCGGTTACGCGCATTCAGCGAGATTTCGGCGTTCAATTGCCCCTGCGAACCCTCTTCGAGCACCCCACGATTCGGCAACTGGCCGACCTCCTAAAAACCCTGTCGGCGCCCGAAAAGGCCGACATACCCATGGCCAGGATGGCGGCCGGCCGAGGGCAAAGGGCGCCGCTATCCTTCGCACAACAGCGCCTGTGGATTATCGACAAGCTGGAACCGCAAAATCCCGCCTATTACCTTTCCAGCACCCACCGGATTACGGGCCCCTTCCATGGCGGAACATTTGAACGCGCACTGGGTTTTCTGGTCTCAAGACACGAAATCCTGCGCACCCGCTTTGAAGAACGAGGGGGTCAACCTCTGCAACGGATCGAACCCGCGTACGGGCCAACCCTCCCCATGGTTGACATATCCGCCCTTGATCAAGCCTTCCGCGATGCTCTGGTGCGGCAATTCGAGCGAGAAGAGAACGAGTTGCCAATCAACCTTCAGCGGCTGCCGCTCATGCGGGCCACCCTACTCAGGCTGGCCGATCAAGAGCACCGCCTGCTATTCACCATGCACCACATCATCAGCGACGGCTGGTCTTTTGGAGTCCTGGCGGGGGAGTTGACCCATGCATATGGGCGCCTGTTACAGGGCAAGGAACCCAGCCTACCCCCACTGGAAATCCAATACGCGGACTTCGCCATATGGCAGAGGGATTGGTTGGCGGGCCCCGAATTGCAACGCCAATTGGCCTTTTGGCGGGACCGGCTTGCCAGGCCGGCGACCCTCGAACTGCCCACCGATCGGCCCCGCCCGAAAATACAGCGGTTCCATGGGGGCACCTATTCCTTCGATTTCCCGCTTGAGTTGACCCGGTCCTTGGAACGGGGATGCCGAGAATTGGGGATCACCCCGTTCATGTTGTTGCTGACGGGATTCCAGGGACTTTTGAGCCGCTACAGCGGGCAGGAAGACATTCTCGTGGGCTCACCGATCGCCAACCGCAACCGGGAGGAAATCGAGGGGCTCATCGGATTTTTTGTCAATACATTGGTGATGCGGGCCGATTTCTCGGCAAGCCTTCCCATGGCTGAAATTCTGGAAGCCAATCGCACCCGTGCGTTGGAAGCCTTCGCCAACCAGGATCTGCCCTTCGAGAAATTGGTTGAGGCATTGGAACCCGAGCGGGATCTCAGCAGGAGTCCCCTTTTCCAGGTGATGTTCGTTCTGCAAAATTTTTCGGTTTCCGTTCAGCGGGACGACCTTCTTACATGGACCAAGATGGAACGCGGCTCCGGATACACTCATTTCGACCTCACCCTCAATTGTTTCGAGCCGGATGTCAATCTACCCGCGGACAAGCGAACCTATGAGGCCAGGTTGGAATTCAACCAGGATCTTTACGACCGATCCACCATTGTCCGCCTTGCGGACCATTTCCTGATCTTGCTCGGGAGCATGGTCAAAAACCCGGAAAGCAGGCTTTCCCACTTGCCTCTCATCACGGAGAATGAGCGCCGGTTCCAGCTTTTAGACTGGAATGACACGGCCAAGGAGCCGCTCACGACCGATTCGCTTATCGCGCGGATCTTGGCCAGAGCCAGACTGCAGCCGGAAGCGCTCGCATCGGTTTCCTCTTCGAATGCGCTCACATACGGGGAGCTTGTGCGGCGCGCGGAAGCCTTGGCCGCGAAACTGCGCAAGGCGGGAGCTAAGCCAGAAATCCCCATCGGCGTCTGCTTGCCCCACTCACCCGAATCCGCGGTTTGCCTGCTGGCCATCTTTCTTGCAGAAGGGGCCTATCTTCCCCTCGACCCCAAGCATCCCCACAGGCGAATGGCATGGATCCTTGAGAATGCCGGAGCCTCCCTCTGCATCACTCATTCCCACATCCTGGAAGAGCTTCCCGATTATTGCGGGAGCCTGTGGTTTCTCGACAATCTTGATCTGGCAACGGGCAGCCCGTCATCCGCGTCTAAATCACCCGACGGCGCCCTCGTCCCAGGAGCCAGGCTGGCTTACATCATCTACACATCGGGGTCCACGGGTGAACCGAAGGGCGTTGCAATCAATCATGGCTCGTTGGGGAACCTAGTCGATTGGTTTCAAAGCGCCTTCCAACCCGCGCCGAGTGACCGCGCCAGCCAAATGGCGGGCCCCGCTTTTGATGTTTCCGTGCTTGAATTCTGGCCCTTATTGGCGGCGGGCGCCTCGCTTCACACGCCCCCCGCGGATCTCGCCCTCCAACCATCCAGGCTCTGGTCTTGGCTCCATTCGCGGCAAGTCACGATTGCCTATGCGCCCACGCCCATTGCCGAAATGCTGATCGCTGAAGAGCCCCCCTCCGGTATTGCCCTGCGCATGCTGATGACCGCGGGCGACAAACTGCAGGGAAGACCGGAAAAGAGCTTTCCCACCCCTCTTTACAATGGGTACGGACCCACCGAATGCACCGTGCTCACGACCTTCGCCCGCACGGAAGCCAAACCCAAGCCCGGAGTCCCAAGCATTGGTCGGCCACTCCCCAACTACCGGACCTATATCCTGGACTCCTCATTGAATTCGGTCCCCATCGGAGTGGCGGGCGAGCTGCTCGCCGCTGGAGCCGGCCTTACGCGGGGCTACTGGCAAAGGCCGGGTATTACCGCCGCCTCGCTCATTCCCGACCCCTTCGCCCGGAAACCGGGCCAGCGGCTCTACAAGACCGGCGATCTGGTGCGCTATCGCCGCGATGGCCGCATCGAGTTCCTAGGCCGCCTCGATCACCAAATCAAAATTCGCGGATTTCGCATTGAGCTGGGCGAAATCGAGTCGCTGTTGGCGGAACATGATCGGGTACGGGCTTGCTTGGTGATGCCGCATACGGCAGAAGGGCAGGAAACACGCCTGGTCGCATACATACAACCAAGGCAGGGTTTGGAGGAGCCCTACACAGAAAGCCTTGAATCTATGTTGCGGAACTACCTGAAACGGCATTTGCCCGAGTACATGGCGCCCCGCGTCTTCATTCCGTTAGAGACATTCCCCCTCAATCCCAATGGCAAGGTCGACCGCGCCGCGCTGAGCCGAATAGAGTTACCAGCCGCGTTCAAAGGGGCGGAAAGCGCCGGCGGCGGGCCACGGAGCGAGGTGGAGCATGTCTTGGCCTCCATTTGGAAAGAGCTGTTGGGCTTGAAAGCGGTGGGCATCGAACAGAACTTCTTCGACCTCGGCGGCCACTCGCTCCTGGCCACGCGAGTCGTTTCCTACATTCGGCGCGA
>JBGTRP010000229.1:0-9141 GCA_041940685.1 Acanthopleuribacteraceae bacterium | reverse complement strand
ACCGCCGCTGGAGAGGGCTCTGCAAAGGTCTCCATGCCGGTAAAGGAGGTTTTGCCGTGAAGCCCATTCGTTTTCACTGGCGCCTGGTGCAGGGGGGCGAGCAGGGGCGGGTCTCCCGCGCCTTGGGTTCCAGCCGCGAGAGCACGGGGCTCCCCGATCTGAAGCGGCAAATCGCGTTCTGCCAGGCCGCGGAAGAGGCGGGCATCGACGCGCTGCTGGTGGATATCGGCGCGCCCAAACCCGATCCGTTGCTTTTGACCGCGGCGCTGGGAATGAACACCCAAAAAATCGGTTTCATCGTGGCCGCCCGTTCGGGACTGATCCCGCCCACCACCTTCGTGCAGCAGGTCAACACGCTTTCGACTCTGATCGGCGGCGACCGCCTGTTGCTCAACATCGTGGCGGGACACTCACCCGTGGAGCAACGCTATTACGGCGATTTTCTCGATCACGATCAGCGCTATGCCCGCACGGAAGAGTACCTGGCCATTTGCCGGGCGCTCTGGCGTCAAGACCGGCCCCTGGACTTTGACGGCCGTTTTTTCCGCGTGGAGGGCGCGCGGCTCAACACGCCCTTCCTGGGCCGCGAGCAGCGCTTTCCCCTTCTTTTCATCGCGGGCGGCTCGGATGCCGCGCGCGACCTGGCCATCAGCCAGGGCTCCTGCTGGATGCGGTTGCCGGATGCCCCGGAAAAGGTCGGCCAACAGGCGAAAGCCGTGCTCGGCGCGGGTAAGGAGCTGGGCCTTCGGCTTTCCGTAATGGCGCGGTCCACGCACGAGAAGGCCCTGGAGGCCGCGCATGCTCTGGTCGCCACGCTCGATCCCGACAACAACGAGAGCGGCGCGGAAAAGGCCTTCGTGGGCAAGAGCGATTCGGTGTCTTTCAAGGCAACCTACCGGCTGGCCGAGGATACATGGCTGACGCCCACCCTGTGGACAGGCGCGGTCCGCACCCACGGCGCGCCCGCCATTTGCCTGGTGGGAAGCGCGGACGAGGTTGCCGACGCCTTGCTTGATTACGCCCGCGTGGGCGTCTCGCATTTCATCCTTTCCGGCTGGCCCAAGCTGGAGGAAATGATGTTTTTCGGACAGGAGGTGATCCCCCGCGTCCGAAAAAAGGAGAAAGCGCATGCCGGCAGCACTGTCGTCTAGCCAAATAGCGGCCTACCAAAACCGAGGGGTTCTCTTCCCGGCAACGACCTTTTCCAAGCGCGAGCTGTCGGGCTACGCGCAAAAGCTGGCGGAATTGGAGTCCCATTGCGGTGGCCAGGTGAAGGGATATCGCGGCAGCCAATTGCATCTGTTTTTCTCCTGGGCGCATGAGCTCGCCACCCATCCCAAGCTTTTGGACCTGGTGGAGGGAATCCTCGGCCCCTCTTTCCTGATTCACTCCAGCACCCTGTTCTGCAAGTACCCGTTCGATGCGAGTTTCGTTTCCTGGCATCAGGACAGTTATTACTGGCGTCTGAGCGAACCCCGCCTTGTTTCGGCCTGGATCGCCTTCAGCGACAGCACCCAGGAGAACGGCTGCATGCGGGTGATGCCGGGCTCCCATCGCGGGCCGATTCTGCCCCATCACAATGCCGCCATTGACGAACGCAACCTGCTGCGCAGCGGTCTGGTGCTGAAGCAAATGCCCCGAAACGAGGAGGCCCTGGATGTCCGCTTGAAGGCGGGCCAGGTTTCCCTGCATCACGCGAACCTGATCCACGGCTCCGGCCCCAACCACTCCGCCCATAAACGGTCCGGGTTCGCGATCCGCTACGTGGCTGACGGCGTTTCCCAGCGGGGCCCGCATCATCAGGTAGTCCTGGCGCGGGGCAGTTGCTCGGGTGGATCGTACTCCTTGGCCGATCCGCCGCCGCCGCGCGAATTCCATGTCTCGTTTCAGGAGCATCGGGAGTTCTGCCAGCGCCTGCGTCAAATTCGCGGCCACCAGGGCCGACCCGCAACCGAAACCAGCGCCATACCAACCACATGAGGCAACCAATGATTGAAGTTCTCCATCTGATGAAATCCCTGAATCTGGCCGGCTCGACCCGCTCGATCTTCGCCATGGCCCCTCATTTGACGGCAATGGGGGTGCGCCAAAGCCTGGTTTCCCTGGAGCCCGCCCTTCCCGAAGCCCTGGAAATCGCCCGTAACCTGGAGCTGCGGGTCATCGAGGAACCTTCCCATCAGGCCTTGGGGCAAGAGCTGGAAAGGGCCGATATCGTCCGCGTGGAATGGTGGAACAACCCCTCCGTATCCGAATGGCTGCGCGCGGCTCTGCCGCCCGCCCGGCTGCTGCTCTACATCCACGTGGGCGGCGCGGTCTACCCGCATCCCATCACGCCCGAGTTGGTGGATTTCGCGGATTTTTTGGTTACCGGTTGTCCCTATACCCGCGACCACGGCCTGCTGGGCGCGTTGGACGCGGAAACCCGGAGTCAAAAAACCGCGGTGGTCTTCGCCACCTTCGACCGCTCGCGCCTGGAAGGATTCCGCCCGGAGGCGCATGAAGGTTTCCATGTCAGCTATATCGGCATGCTGGAATACCGCAAGATGCATCCGGATCTTGTCGCCATGAGCGCGGCCGCCAAAATCCCCGATGTCCGCTTTATCCTGCATGGAAAGGGGTCCTCGGATGCGCTGCGGCAAAGGGTCCGGGAATTGGGCGCGCGGGAACGGTTCCGGATCGGTGGGTATCTCCACGATATTCGGCCGGTGTTGGCGCGCAGCGACGTGTTCGGCTACCCGCTCTGCATCCATCCAGGCGCGGAACTGGCCGTACAGGAAGCCATGTTCGCCGGCATTCCGCCGGTGGTGTTCCCCATGGGCGGGCTGCGCGACTTGGTGACCCACGAATACAATGGTCTGGTGGTGGAAAGCCCCGCTCAATATACGGCCGCCCTGGAATACCTCTACCACCACCCGGAAGAGCGCGCCCGTCTGGGTGAGAACGCGCGCCATTTCACGGAGCAGGTGCTGGACGCCAAGCGTTCCGCGCGGCAACTACGCCAAATCTATGAAGGCATGATGGCCAAACCAAAACGAGCCCGCGCATGGCCCGGCGCCGAAACCCGAACCCCGCGCGGGTCCGAGCTTTTTTTGGACAGCCTGGGTGCGGATGCCGAGGTATTCCAGATCAGCAAAACCAGTCGGAACCTGGAGGCCGTGCTGGGCGCGGAGGTGGAAATTGGGGGCATGCGTCTCGGCTCCCCGGTGTTGAAAGCCTACGCGCGCGCCTACCCCGAGGACGGTTACCTGAACCTGTGGACGGGTTTGGTGTTTTCCCGAGAGGGTGCCTACGAAAAAGCCGCACAATCCTTCCGCCAGGCCTCCAAGTTCGGGGTTCGCCACTGGCGCGTCAGTTTCTACCTGGCCCAGGTCGCCGAGCGCCAGGACCGTTTCAACGAGGCCCACAAACTCTGCCAGAAGGTGCTCGAGGTCGCCCTGAACTTCGGACCCGCCTACGAGCTCTTGCGCCGCGCCAAACCCTTCATCTACAGCCCCGAGGAACGCACGCTTTCCCTGTTTTCCTATCCACGCTCGGGCAATACCTGGCTGCGTTTCGTCATCGAGACGCTCAGCGGCAGGCCCACCATCTCGCCCGATAACCTGGTCAACGACCTACCCATGTGCGAGCGCTTTCCCGATCTCGCCGTGGACCGATCGGCCACGCCCGCGGCTCACAAGTTTCACCGCCGCCACGAAATGGATGAAACCGACCTGTTGCGGCCGCTCGTGGTCGTGGTGCGCAACTACAAGGAGTGCATCATCCGCAACCGCTATGACCAGGAAGCCGGGGGCTTCAATTTTAGCGAGGACCATCGGTTCTATTTGGAGCCCCTGCGCCTCTACCACCATTTCGAGGGCCGCAAGCTGCTGTTCTACTACGAGGACCTGATTCAACTCCCCCACGAGCCGATTTTCGGACTGGCCAGCCTACTCGGGCTGTCGGACGAAAAACGCGACCATTTCCTGGCCCACTACGAGGCGCACTTCCAGAAATCCTTGAAGGGCTATCCCTCGCGCTCCCGCAGCGGCGGCAACAAAAAGATTTTTCATTCCCAGCGGCTCACTCCCGAACAGCGCCGCGAATGGGACCGGGAAATGCGGGAGACCGCGCCCGAAATCTACGACCGCTACCTGAGCCGCTACGCGGAACATTAAAGATCCAGGGCTGAAACAGCAAGGTTTCAACGAAAATATATGTTAAATTTTTGGGTAACTACTTTTTGAAAGGCATATTTGGACCACTATTAGCCAACCCGTAGATGAAAGATCGCAAGATTAGCTGAAAACAAGAATAGATTTAGTTCTAAGACGAAGCAGAAAATAAATTATTTGCCAAGAACCGTATTGTCTGCATATACTTAAGACAACCCTTTCATAAACTGATTATTTTCCCTAACAAGGTGGTCATTGGAAAAACCACCAGTCTCTATTTTGATTACAAAAATTAATGAAAAATTTTGATATGCTAAAAAATTTCACCCATCAATTTGGAATCTTTTAGTTGTACCTTGTATCTAATAGATCTATATCTAAGAATACTTTTTTCTTAAATATACATGGAAACCCTAATTGAAAATATTTAAAAACCCTGCAACAAAACTAGTGACCATAATAATAGTTGCATCAATGACGGTTCTTGCAGTAACCAATTATACGTACCTACGGATTTACCCACAATCTAATTACACAGAAATGATGGCTAACTGGGGATCGACGATAGGTATTATATTTACATTATTAGCTGTAATTTTTGTAGCAATAATTCCATCTAAGGTAGAAAGTCAAATAGAAAAAATTGGCGAGCGCCTCAACACGCCAATTTCAACATTTGATCACCTATTTAAAGAATCAATTTCTATATTAGAAGAATTAGGGGATAATACAAACTCTTCATTTATGATGATTGCAGCAGCGCCTATTCTTGGGATTGAATTAGAACCAGAAAGGCAAAACAAGTGGCGTGGTCATATTTCTCACAGAATTACAGCTAAGTGTTTAACCGAAATTATTTATCTTAGCGATACTGCCGTAGTGGACTCATCGCCTTTATATAACATGTGTATCGCATTAGAAAACTATTTAAAAGAGCAAAAGATTGAAATGACAGCCACGACAATTTACCAAAAGGCTAGAAGTGAAATCGATGAATTTTCAAAGCTCAAAGAGAATTACGATAACCTCAAGCTTTTTTCAGGTGGGGACCCGCCAATTCAGTTAGTATTAGGAGAAGATGATTTAGGCTTCAGAAAAGGAATTTTATATTTTGCCTCAACAGATACGCTTTCAAGCAAGCTTCCTGTTTCTGGGTTTGTCACACAAGATCATAGACAATATAATATTTTAAAACGGCTATTCAATGGCATCAAATTAAACGCTCAAGAACATAGGCCTGATGTTCGATCGTCATCCCAACGAATAAGAGATAATCAGTTATTAGATTATATGAGTGATTCTAAAACGCGTATAATACAGGTTCCGCAGCTTGATAATTTCGAATTAAAAATTTCAAAAAAAGTTTTCCCGCCAGACCTTGAGTTAGTTAGAAATCCTCTTATTAAAGGTATTAAAGAAGCATCAGAATTAGTCTGGAAGAGTGTACCTATTAAAAACAGGGTAGGAGTGGATGTAGGGTGTGGTTGTGGAATTCTTGGATTAATCCTCTCAAATTACTCTAACTCAATTATTTTAACAGACATCAGTGAAGATGCAATCGCGAATACGGAAGAGAATTTCAAAAAGTTCAAAAAAACTCGCCCGAAAATTGAATATCAAATACTAAAGTGTAATTTACTAGAGCAGGTCAGTATAAACAAAAGTAAAATTCCAATAATGATCTTCAACCATCCTTATTACCCTACTCCTGTAAATGTATACCATACTGGAGGGGAACTAGGCGGCATGAAAATCATCAATGATTTTTTAGAAAGCGCAAAGGAAAAAATTGGAAGAGGTGGAATTATTATGCCTTATGCTTCTATTTCGAGAGAACATAACCCAGCCAGTTGTGCTACCAACTTAGGATATCAATCCAAACTTCTAGCCAGGGAAGCTAGTGATGATTTCGGAGATACCTTCACCTATCTTTTTTACAAATAACAGAGTGCTATATATGGATCAAAATTTTTTATTGCTAATTTCTTGTATCATCTTTCACCTTTTTGGTGCTGTTTTTTGTTCTTATTTGGGCAAAAAACCACTTGAAACGTATACAATTGTTTCATTAATATCTGTTAACATTCTATCAGGAAAAGTTATTGAATTTGTACATCTCCAAACGACTGTTGGAACTATATTTTACGCCACTATTTTTCTTTGTACTGATATATACAACGAAAAATATGGCAGAAAGGCAGCACAAGTATTAGTCCTACATGGGTTTTTTGCTGTTTTTTTGTTTAATATTGTTGGGAAAATTTCTACCTACTTTGTAGCCACTAGCAATTCTATTGAAATTAGTAGCTCAATTAACATAATTTTTGGAACTACTACTCGTATTTTTGCAGCATCTCTTCTTGCTTATCTTGTAGCTCAAACTTGGGATGTTTTTATTTACAACTTTATTCTAAAAAAGACAGGAAAAAAGCTATTATGGGTACGAAATAATTTCAGCACAGTTTCATCTCAATTTATAGACAGTTTGGTCTTTTTTGGAGTTGCTTTTGGTGGCACCAACAATGCTTGGTTTAAACTCGCTATTGTAGGATTTTTTTTAAAAACTTTAATTGCTTTGGTGGACACCCCCTTTATTTACCTTTCTGAACGTCTCAATAAAACATAATGGATTTAATTTACCCAAATATTAATTTGGGCTCAGAAGCACACCAGTCCTTTGATATCAGGCCCGCCTCAGCCCCACAGCGTGTTCGAAATCGCCGTAGCAGTTAGTCTTGCAGCACCACTCGTGATCGAGATCAACGGGGTTTGACGCGCAGCAGGGTTTTTGGCCGCCTTTTTTTGGCTACCTTCAACAGGGAATAGGTATTGCTTACATAGCTGGTGACGCCGTCCAGTCCGCGGCAATAGGCCGCCAGATCCTCGGTCCAGGCGGCCTCTGACAATCGGATCCGCTGATCCGGGCGCTCTGTCTCGAAATGAAGATAAAACCAGGGATCGCCGCGCTTCAACGACAGCGGCAGGTCCGGATCATGCCATTCGAAGGCCCACATCAGCATGCGCGGCCATATGTGAATGGGCATGCGGCCACAGATCTGGACTCCGGGTAGCGCGGCTTCGCGGTAGTCGAGAAATGGGGGCAGTTGGTTCAGAATCACCGGTTGGTCCGCTACAAACCGGTAGGGCGTGTGGATTTGGATGATCGGCCGATCCTCCGAACGCCATTGAGCCGGCGCGTTCAGCGAAACAAAATGGGAAAACTTCTCCGGGCTCAGGGCGCCTTTTTCACCGAGAAGATTGGTCAAGCAATAGCCGCCGTCCGCCTTCTTCAAGCCGATTTCGAGGTCCACCGGGCAGCGGATTACGAAATACCGGCTTTCCAGGTCCATCACGCTCGGGCACCTCTGAACGGATTTAGGGGAAGGACAAGGTAGCGAATCGCGCTGAAAGCGGACCGGCTCCTCCCAAATGAAGCTCGCGTGGGCCGCGCGAATCATCCACCCGATGTCAATGATCCTCGGCGCGCCCTGCCTGAAACCTTTGAAAGCATTACACAAGAACATCGTTCCAACCTCGCGATACGCCCGGATGGGAGACCCGGTCCAAGTGTATTTGTCTGTGAAAGAGCTCCCGGTAATAGGCGCAATTCTCCAACAGATGCGCATGGGTCCCGAAGGACTGCAACCGTCCATGCTTCATGACGAAAATGCGGTCCGCGCCAACCACGGTGGCCAGACGGTGAGCGATGATGAAAACCGTGGCCCGGGAAGGCGTCATTTCCCGAATGCCGCTCATCATTCGACCTTCCGTCAGGTTATCCAATTGGCTGGTGGGCTCGTCCAGGATCAGAAATTGGAAGGGTCTGACCAGAGCCCTCAGGATACCCACCATTTGCGCCTGGCCCCCGGAAAGGCCCTCCTTAAAGACCAATGTGTCCAGCCCCAGTGGCAAGCCGTCGATAAAATCCCGAACCCCCAGGGATTCCGCGACCTGATGGATTCGCGAATCCGATATGCCGGGCGCACCCAAACTGATGTTTTCCCGCAGGGATTGATTGAAAATCGCGCTGTCCTGAAACACGATGGACATTTGCCGCCGGCAGGTTTCCAAATCCAAATCGCCCAACGGGGTTCCGTTCAGGAGCACGCGGCCTCCAGTCGGTTGATGAAAGCCGGCAATCAACTTGACGAGGGTCGTTTTGCCCGACCCGGTTTCCCCGACGACCGCGTTCCATTTTCCCGGCAGGCAGGCCAGCGATAAATTGTGAATGACCTGTTTTGACCTCGTATAACCGAAGCAAACGCCCTCGAAGGCAAGCTCATTTTCTTTCGATTTCGGCGAGACGCCCGCCACGCCTTCCGGTTCGGTTGGCAGCATTCTCAAGGACAAAATTCTTGAGAATGTCCGGAATTGATTCTCGATGTTGATGAACAGGCCGGGAAAGCGCTCGCTCTGATTCAAAATCTCGCGACTCAACAACAGCAGCAAAAGCAGATCCCCAAAGCTGAGGAAACCCCTACTCACCTGATGCGCGCAGAACAAGAACAGCAGCACCTCTTGGCAGATGTTCAAGGTTTGCGACAATGCTCCGCCCTTGGCGTCGGCGGCGGCAACGGCCGTTTTTAATGAGCGGGATTTGCGAAGCCAACCCCCGAACCGTTCTTCCGCCCAGGAGCGCGCCGAATAGATTTTCAGGACACGCACATCCTCAAGACACTCCCGAACGTGATTGAAGATCCGGCCGGCAAGGTAGCTCTGACGGTTTTGCTTGGCGCTGAGCGCGCGAATCAGAAAGGCGGCCAGGTAGATATTGGAAAGAAAAAAAACCAGGATGAGCAGGGTCATGGTGAAGGGATACAGATACAGAACAAAGCCCAATTTAAAACACACGCCGAGCATGGCGATGCAAACGACGGAAATGTCCCGTGTGATCCCCGTTTGCAGGAGATTCATATCGCTGAATTGCTTAAAAAATTCGCCGGGGTCCCGGTTCTCAATATGTTTCATTTGCAGTCGTAAGCAGTGCTTG
>JBGTRP010000228.1:0-9155 GCA_041940685.1 Acanthopleuribacteraceae bacterium | reverse complement strand
CAAGCAAATGCTTTCGGCTTCGAGAGGCTCATTGAGAAGCCGGTACCATTCCGCCTTCTTCAGGGCCGCGGGGACGCCTTCCATGGATATGGATTTAAGCTTGTTCATCTGTTTCTCCTGCTTGTTTGGGGCCATTTTTTTCTATTCAGGTAGATGTGGGGTCTTTTTTAGGCTTCAGCGCGCGGAACAACCTCTTGATGGGATCATAGTATGCGTCAACCACACGCTCCTTAAGGGGAATGATGGCGTTGTCGGTAATGGTGATGTGTTCCGGACACACCTTGGTGCAACATTTGGTGATATTGCAGAAACCGACCCCTTGCCTTTTTTTAAGGTCGGCCGTCCGGTCCTCGGTGTCGAGAGGGTGCATCTCCAATGCCGCCGCGTAAACCAGGTGGCGCGGGCCAATGAACTCATCCTGAAGGTGGCTGTCTCGAAGCACATGACAAACGTCCTGACAGAGGAAACACTCGATACACTTGCGGAATTCCTGAACCCGATCCACGTCCTCCTGTTGCATGCGCCAGGTTCCATCCGGCGCATCGGCCGGTCGAGGCTTGAATTTCCTGATGGATTTCTTGACGCGGTAGTTCCAGGACACATCCGTCACCAGATCCTTGAGCAAGGGGAAGCTCTGCATGGGCTCAATGGTGACCGGTGAATCCAGCGGAAGGTCTTGAAGCCGCGTCATGCACATCAGCTTGGGAATACCGTTGATCTCGGCCGAGCAAGAGCCACATTTACCGGCCTTACAGTTCCAACGGACAGCCAATTCCGGCGCCGTTTCGGCCTGAATATTATGCACCGCGTCCAAAACGACCATGCCCTCGCTGATTTCTGTTTGGTAATCCCGAAAAGCGCCGCCGCTCTTATCGCCGCGCCAAATGCGGAAGGTTGCTAGTGTCATTTTTGGTTCTCCGCGATAATGGTTTTGAGCTCTTCCGGCAGCTCGAGTATGGGTTCCCGCCTGATTTCCATTTCTCCGCCGGGCCCCTTTTTGAGTACGATGTTCACCTTCCCGAAAGCCTCGTCCTTGGCGGGAAAGTCCTCACGGAAATGGGCGCCGCGACTTTCTTTCCGTTCCAGGCCGGCCCGCGCCACCGCCTCGGAAACGGTGAGCAGGTTTTCCAGGTCGAGAGCCGTATGCCAACCCGGATTGTATTCCCGGTGGCCCACCGCGGAGGCCCGGGCCGCGCGTTGCCACAGGTTTGTCAGCTCGTTGAGGGCATGGCGCATATCCTCCTCCCTGCGCACGATGCCCACCCGGTCTTGCATGAGTTCCTGGAGGTCGCGCTGCACCTCGAAGGGATTTTCCCCGCTGTCCGCGCGCTCGAATGGGGCAAGCGCGGCCTTGGCGGCCTCCTCGACCATGGATTCAGCGATGGCGCCCGCCCCGTTCTCGGCGGCAAAACGGGCCGCGTACTCGCCCGCGCGCTTGCCGAACACCACCAGGTCGGAGAGGGAATTCCCGCCCAGGCGGTTGGCGCCGTGCAATCCAGCCGCACATTCGCCGGCGGCGAACAGGCCGGGCACGGAGGACATCTGGCGGTCGCCATCCACCCGGACGCCCCCCATGGCGTAGTGCGTGGTGGGGCCTACTTCCATGGGTTGCTCGGTAATATCAATGCCCGCCAACTCCTTGAACTGGTGGTACATGCTTGGAAGCTTACGCTTGATATGTTCGGCCGCGTTGGGCAGTTTCTCCTTAATCCAGGAAATGTCCAAGAACACGCCGCCGTGAGGGCTGCCCTGGTTGTTCTTGA
Organism: Acanthopleuribacteraceae bacterium; assembly: GCA_041940685.1. Classification (GTDB taxonomy): domain Bacteria; phylum Acidobacteriota; class Holophagae; order Acanthopleuribacterales; family Acanthopleuribacteraceae; genus JBGTRP01. The sequence continues at coordinate 7,392 of JBGTRP010000228.1, read as the reverse complement.
TTTCGTTCACAATACAGCGCGCCACATGATCGCGGGTCAAAAGCTCCGGAGGACGGCGCGCGTCCCGGTCACCCTGGGTATAGCGCCAGCCCTCCTCCTCGTTATCGGCGGTCTGATTTTTGTAGAGTTCGGGGATATCTTCGAACATGAAACGTTTCCCATCCTTGTTCCGCAGCACGCCGCCCTCGCCGCGGACCCCCTCGGTTACCAAAATCCCCCGCACACTGGGGGGCCAGACCATGCCCGTGGGATGGAATTGAACGAACTCCATGTCCATCAGCTCGGCGCCCGCGTGATAAGCCAAGGCATGGCCGTCACCCGTGTATTCCCAACTATTGGAGGTGATCTTGAAGGCGCGGCCGATACCGCCCGTGGCCAGCACCACCGCCTTAGCGTGAAACACCCGGAAGCGGCCCCGTTCCCGTTCGTATGCAAAGGCGCCCATGACGCGCCCATCCTGCTTTAAGAGCCTGACGACCGTATGCTCCATGTAAACGTCGATCCCCTGATGGATGCCGTGGTCCTGGAGCGTGCGAATCAGCTCGAGGCCGGTTCGGTCGCCCACATGAACCAGACGGGGATATTTATGGCCGCCGAAGTTGCGTTGCAGCATGCGGCCATCGGATGTCCGGTCGAAGACGGCGCCCCAGGCCTCCAGTTCGCGGACCCGCTGCGGCGCTTCCTTGGCGTGAAGCTCCGCCATGCGCCAGTTATTGAGGTATTGGCCACCGCGCATAGTGTCGGCGAAGTGGGTTTGCCAACTGTCTCGATCATCCACATTCGCCAGGGAGGCGGCCATTCCACCCTCCGCCATCACCGTATGGGCTTTGCCCAAAAGAGACTTGCAGACCAGGCCAACCGAGGCGCCGGTCGCGGAAGCTTCGATCGCGGCGCGCAACCCCGCCCCTCCCGCTCCGACGACCAGAACATCGTGCTCGAAGGTTTGATACTCGGCCATTAGATGATCCTCCAGTCGGTCCAGATGCCCATGGAACAAAGGCGAACATACAGATCCGAGAAGCCCACCCAGAACAGGCTGATCCAGGCCCATCGCTGGTGCCTGGCGTTCAGGCAGGAAACACAACGATAGGCGCGATGACGCAGGGGCGACCTGGAAAAGCTGTTCATGATGCCGCCCACCAAATGGCGCAGGGAATGGCAACCCAGGGTGTATCCGCCCAGAAAGACCACGTTCAGGGTCAGGACCAGGCTCCCCACTCCGATTCCGAAACCGACCTGGCCGTCGGCATCGGTAAACCAGAGCGCCTTCCACGCGTCGTAGGCCAAGATCAACAGGAAGATCAGGGCAAAGTAGAGAAAGTAGCGATGAATGTTTTGCATAATCAAGGGAAAGGCGTTTTCACCGCGATAGCGTTTGCTGTACTTCAGCTTGCCCACCGCGCAATTGGGGGGATTGGCCACAAACGCCTTGTAATACGCGCCCCTGTAATAGTAACAAGTAAGCCGGAAACCGCCCGGCGCCCAAAGAATCAGGAAAGCCGGAGAAAAGGGAAGCCAGACAGGCCACCAGCCCGGTTTCGGACCCAACAGGCTATGGCCCGAGTCACCGAAAATCTCCGGCGAATAGAATGGGGACAGATAGGGTCCGAAGGTGTAATGCACCCCCTGAAAAGCCGCCCAGGTGGAATAGACGATAAAGGTCGACAGTCCCAGAAAAACAAATAGCGGTTGGAACCACCACGCGTCCGGACGCGCGGTTTCCCCGAATGCGCGCACCTTGAGCGCGTTCTCGGCATTGGTCATAAGGAAAGCTCCTCATTGGCAGATTCACGTGGTCGATTGGAACTTGACATCAACCCATCCATTTCAGGGTGTGTGAGCGACGACGGGAAGAGCTTTCCTAGTTTGGAGAGAGCCGAACGGTTCGACGAATCCCCGGTCGCGCCAGGGTAGGAGTCGGTTCGTGTACGGATCGCCGGATAATCCGCCCTCGGGGGCATGGGGCTCTCCACTCGTCTTTGACTTGTTGGCTACATTATGACTTTTTTCATTTCTGCCAAGTCAAGTGTTTTGTTTGGCGAGGGGAATTTGTAGCGGGAGTGGCTGCCCAATCCCGGGGGGACAGGGGTGAGGAATTGGCTCGGAGAAGAATCCCATGGAGAGCCGGTGCGGAAAACCTCGAAGGGGCTGAACTGCCGCCGATTTGTGGGAAAGCCCGGAGCGCCATGTGCTGAAAAGCCTACGCACCCCGTGCTGAGTCGGCATGCCGCTGATATGATTTCGTTCATGTGATAATCAGGGAACGCCACACGGGGGAGAAAGCATATGGTCGATTGGGATGTCTCTTTAAAAAAGGAAACCACCCCGGGTGACGCGGCCAGGAACACCTCAGGGAACAGGACAAAAGACCTTGGTTGGATTATGGGAAACATCGCCTTCTTTTTGTTGGCGGTTGGTTTTTCCTGGAGCCAAACCACTCCGAGAAGTAACCGCATCCTGGCCATTGACCTGAACCAGGCGGAGGAAGGAGGGTTTGAGCTCTCCATGTCCAAGGCGCGGGCGGTTGGTTCTCAGGCGGTTTCCCTTTCGCTGCAATGGGACGAGGTGGAAACGAGCCCGGGCCATTTCAAGCCCGAACCGAACTGGCTCCACATCGCCAATTTGTACTACCCCGACCGGGGAATGAAACTCGTTTTGGGGGTCAACCCGATCGATACGGGTCGGCTTCGACTCCCCTCGGACCTGGAGGAAAAGGCCTTTGACGATCCGGAAGTCATCCGCCGTTTTCATGCCTTGCTCGACTGGATTTTCGAACAAATCCCCCAATTAGAATTGGCGGCGTTGGTGATCGGCAATGAAATAGACGGTTATCTGGGCGTCGATCCGAGACGTTGGCGCGCCTATACCCGTTTCCTGAACGAGGCGATTGGCCATGTCAAGGCGAGCCGGCCCCACTTAAAAATGGGCGTCAAGGTCATGTTCTTTGGGTTTGCGGACAAACGAAAGCGGAATTTCGTACGCGAGATCAACCAAAATACGGATATGTGGATGATCACCTACTACCCGCTTAAAGCCGATTTCACGGTTCGGGATCCCACCGAGGTGCCCGCGGACATGGATTGGCTGGTGCGCGAATACCCAAATAAGCCACTTTACTTTATGGAGGCCGGTTTTCCATCCGGCGCCGCCTGCTCGAGTAGCGAGGCCAAGCAGGCTGAATTTATTCGCCAACTTTTCCGCGGCTGGGATCGCCACGCCAGCCGAATTCCCTATATCAGCATCACCTGGTTGACGGACATCCCCGAATCCGCCACGGAACACTATGTGGAATACTACGGTCTTGACAGTACCGGTTTTCGGGCCTTCCTCGGCACCTTGGGATTGCGCACTTATGAAGGACGGGGCCGGGACAAAGCGGCCTACACGGCGCTGGTGGAAGAAGCCCAAAAGCGTGGGTGGGTGAACTAAGGTCACAACCGGAGGCCGAAGAAGCGGATAAAGCGGGGGCTTTTTGGGGTTCTGCCAATCTTTCTCGCGTGGATTTGGACATATCTTTGCCATCCAAAATTCCGGAAACCCGAAACGGGAAGCCGGCCCAAATGCCCCGCTGGATGGTGGGATTGGCCGTTTCGAAGGGCGCACCGCGTGGGGCCCGGGAAAGTTTTTTGCGAATTTCCGTGAAAAAAATCAACGCAAGGGAATAAAGCCAAGGATAGAATACCCAACAAGAAAGAGCAAAGAAGCATCAGGAGACGACACCCGAGGAGGTAAAAATGAAAAGGATCATTGCCTTGTGCGCCGCCGTATGGGTATGCGGCCTGACCATCGACGCGGGCGACCCGGATACGATCGTCATTAACGAGGTATATTATCTGGGGGGCTCCGGCACGGACTGGGTAGAGCTCAAGAACGTGAGCGGCTCCACGGTGGATATCAGCATGTATTGGCTCTGCGCGCGCTTCGTCTACCGGAGACTGGACACCCTCACCCTACTCGACGGCACGGATCTGAACCTGAGCCCGGACGAGATCGCCACCGTCCAGTTGAATTTCGACATGAATGACGCCTCCTCGGACGTGGGCCTTTATATCACCAATGATTTCGGTGACGCCACCGACATGGTCGACTTCATCCAATACGGAACCAGCGCGGATGTAGGCCGCTCCGATGTGGCCGCACCTCTTTTTTGGACGGAAACCTCACCCGGCGTCTACGATTTCATCGCTACCGCCGCCGCGGGTCAATCCGTTTCCTTTGATGGCGTGAACGCCGGAGGCGTCGGCAGTGGGGTCACCCTGAGTTCGGATCTGGCCAATGGGACCCAGACGCGCAGCGCCGAGAACTTCAATGTGCCCGTGGAGTTGCAGTCCTTCACCGTGGAGTAAGCCGACGCCATCATCGTCTCCGGACTCGGATGGTGCATCGAAAACGCCAACCAATCATTCTTTTCGCAGGCGACTCTCGATCTTGACCTCCGAATGGAGGGTGCGGTGGACCGGACAGCGATCCGCGATTTCGAGAAGCCGGGCCCGCTGCTCCTCGTTCAGTGGTCCATCCAACCGAATCTCCCGTTCGATGTGATCGATTCTGCCGGCCTTGGTTTCGCAATCGGCGCAATCCTCGGCGTGAATTTTCTTGTGGTTCAGAGCCACATCCGCGCCCTCCAGCGGCCAACCCTTGCGCTTAGCGTACATGCGCAGGGTCATGGCCGTGCAGGCGCCCAGGCCGGCCAGAAGGTAATCGTAAGGCGTGGGACCGTGGTTTGTTCCACCCAGGGACTTGGGTTCGTCCGCGATCAGGCCGTGGTCTCCGGCGCGAATTTGGGTGTAGAAACCTTCTGCACCGATTTGCGCATGCACCTGGCCTTCCGCGGGACCCTCGGGCTCGGGGCGCGGCAGGTATCTCCCCGCCCAGGCCGCGATTACGGAACCCGCGTACAAGGCGTCCTCGGGCCGGGAGAGCAAGTGATCGGCCTTGTCGAGCGAGACGAAACTCTTGGGATGCTTGGCGGTTTGAAAAATACCGCTCGCGTTATCGATGCCGACCGTGTTGTCCAGCGGCGCGTGCAGGACCAACAAAGCTTTTTTCAAGCTCGCGATGGTTTGCCGCATGTTGCTTTCATTCAAATCGTCGAGGAACTGTTTTTTGATTTTGAAGGGCCTGCCGGCAAGCAGCACCTCGGCCTCGCCATGTTGCTCGATCTCCTCTTTCTTGGAAGCCAGCAGATGGGTGACATGGCCAGGGTCCGCGGGCGCGCCGATGGTGGCGACCGCGAGCGTCTCGGGCAGTTGCGCGGCGGCGCACAGCACCGCGGCCCCACCCAGGCTGTGGCCCACCAAAAGTTGTGGCGCCTCGTGCGCCTCGGCCAGAAAATGGGCCGCGGCAACCAGATCCGCCACGTTCGAACTGAAGTTCGTGTCGGCGAATTCGCCCTTGCTTTCGCCCAAACCAGTGAAATCGAAGCGCAAAACCCCTATTCCCCGGTTGGTGAGCGCATCGGAAATATGGGTCACCGCGCGCAAATTTTTGGTGCAGGTAAAGCAGTGGGCGAACAGCGCGTAGGCCGTTGGTTTGCCATCCGCGGGCAGCGCCAGCCGCGCCGCGAGCCTGTGACCCGTGGAACCCGTGAAAAAGATTCGCTTTGCTTTCATGTTCTCCTCCCTGGCCGCCTAGGCGGCTGATGTCTCTTGAATTCTTTGGCCACGCGTAATCTCACGCTGCCAAAGCAGCGGTCCCCGAAATTAAAATCCAATGGTCCACAAAAGCCTATATTTCATGATAGCCAACCCCACCCCCCGGCCGCTACCGAATTCAGACCGCGGAAATGCCATTCCAGGTTTGCAACCGGCCCTGCTCCTTGCCGCCTTGGAGGTCAAAATCTTTAATCTTGTGTGGCGTTTTTAGAGCGCCAAGACGGCAGTTTTCAGGGGACAGAGGTCAGAGACCAGCGGGAATCGAATGTGTTTCTGACCTCTGACCTCCGTCCTCTGACCTCTGAGGGATGCCGATAGGATTCTGCCATTTTTTCTCGACCGGCTGGAAGGCCTCCCGCTAGGACGATTCCGAAGGCGACCGCTTCCACCACCCGATTTCTACCGTTTGGAATCCTTAGGCTCTTATCACTCACACATTCTTCCACAAAAAGAGTAGAGAGCATTGACCTTCAGATCAAAATGACATACACTGTATGACAAGGTATTAGAGAATTGAGGAAACCATGAGAGTAAATGCGCGGCTCGATAAGGAAACCAAAGAGAAGCTTACCTACATCACCGAAAACACTGGCGACAATACGTCCATGGTGGTGAAAGAGGCGATCGCCCGCTACTACACGGCGGTAAAAGAGTCGGAGCGGCCCGCGCATATTCTGGAGAAGTCCGGGTTTATCGGCTGCGCGGAGGATGCGGAAAACCTATCTGCCGAGTATAAAGAGCTCCTCGACGAGAGCCTTGAGAAGAAGCATGATCATCGCTGATACGGGCTTTTGGCTGGCCCTGGCCAACCGCCGCGATAGCCACCACTTGGCGGCGATCGACGCATTGAAGAACATCGATGAGCCCCTGATCACCACCTGGCCTGTATTGACCGAGACCTGCCATCTATTGACCCATCGGCTGGGCGCTTTGGCTCAAATTCGTTTCATGGAGAGTTGGACCCAAAAGGCTTTTCGCGTACATGAGTTCGGAGAGGCCGATGTCTCCCGCGTTCTTGCGCTGGTCAAGCACTACCAGAATCTGCCCATGGACTTGGCCGACGCCTCACTGGTCGTTCTGGCCGACCACCTGGGCCATGGCCGCATCCTATCCACGGACGAGCGGGACTTCCAAACTTACCGCTGGAAGCGGCGCCAACCTTTCGAGAATCTGCTGCCGCTCCAAGAAGCTTCGCAAATGCGCCGTGACCCGCGGTAAAGACGCCCATTGTCCGCCAGTGGGCAGAGGTCTTCCCGAGGATTTCCGGACGGAAAACATTCACGAAGGCTTCGCTTGGCGAGCCTCAGATTCAGGAACAAGGACTGGTGAAGCTCCCAACGCTTTTGGCTTCCTGGAAAAATTACCAGTTCGGCGACCGGCAATGTCGGCAGGACCCATGGGCTGTCTTTCGGCGCCGGCTTCCATGGATTTCAGCGGAAAAGCCGTACGGCATCTCCATATAATCACCTTCAACAAAAAACCATACCTGTTGGTAACCATAAATAATGATACCGCCCAGGTTTATGAATTGATAAATTAGCATTCTTTAATGATAAAAATAATGAGAACAACAAATAAAAAGAACAAATAATGGAGAAAGAGAGATAAGAAAAACAGTTAAAAGTCAAAGACGAACAAATTTTGGAATAAAAAGAAATAAATTTAGATAGAAAAAAAGAATAAACCAAGCTTCATCCATCCTGAAAATGGTAAATTCACAAAAGTACAACCAGGCAAT
>JBGTRP010000227.1:0-9221 GCA_041940685.1 Acanthopleuribacteraceae bacterium | reverse complement strand
AGAGAGGGCAAAGGATTCCGGGCCCGTCTTGGGGTCGGGGTATTTGAATTGCGTTTCCTCAAACAAGCATGGCCTTAGAATTACCGGAATGATGCGCACACCCTTGTCCCTGGCATTCTTGAGCAGGATCGGCAACTCGTTGTTGCGGATATATTTCGATGCCAGGAATGCCGGGCTCACGAGCAGCACCGCCGCTCGTGCGCCGTTCAGATGGGTTTGAATATGGTGGTGCCAGTCTTCACCCAGGTCGATATCCTGATCCGAGCAAAGGGTGATGGCATCTTGCTGCACCAGGGGCTCCAATTGCTCCCTAAGCCGGTCCAGCCAACGATAATCGGGGTTGGGGTTTTCGTTGTCCTTGTGCGCGTAGCTGATAAAAACAGGCCTGGGCATTTCCATGGAATCGGACCGCTTTTCCGTTTGAAGGGGTTTTGAGTCGCGGATTGCCACGGTTTTTTTAGGCGTCTTTTTTAAGGGTTCTAGAGGACAGGCTGTCAGGAGGCCGCCGTTTAGGTCGAGGAGGATTTGGTGGGTTTGGGCGGCGCGGAAGTTGTAGGCTTTGCCGTCCAGTTGGAAGTTCTGATCGGGCGATTCCGGCTCGGGGTCGTGAAGGGGTTGCCATAGCTCGAGCGCCTGGTGGAGCGATTTTTTGGCTCGTTCGATGGCGGACACAACCTTTCGCGGCAATTGCCGGATCTTGGCGGGAATAAAGGAGTCTTTGCCCAGAGTTTGCGCGGCTTGCAGCAGCAGGGCCTCGGCGCGCCGTTGCAGTCCGGTGGGGAACGCCCAGGCGTAGCCGCATTGCTCGTGGTTGGCGGGCAGCAGTTCGGGCTGACCGGTGGTTTCGTCCGCGGGGATGCCCTCTTCCAGCGCCAAGGCGATATCGGCCAAGGCGGCATCTGGTTCACCGCGCAGCAAATGCAGCCGCGCCCGTTCCAGGAGGAGGTCGATGTGATAAAGCCCATAGCCACAATCGCGGGCGATCTTCAGGCCCTCTGCCAGGGCCGCCTCGGCGGCCTCGAGATGCAGATGGGATTGGCCTTGGGGCGTACTTGGCGCGTGAACCGCGGCTGCAAGTTCGATCCGCGCCTGGACCAGGGCGGACCAGCAGAGCGCCTCCTTGGCGTCGCGGGTCTCGGCCCAGGTTTGCGCTGAAACACAGAGCGATTTTGCCTCCAACACTTTGCTGGTTTCGAGGTTGAGTTCGGAAAGGATGAGTTGGCAATTGGGAATCTGATAGTCTCCCCCAATCTGTTTAAGAATCTCCCAATTTTCCTTGGTCAATTGGCTGGCTTGTTCGCGGCGGCCTAGTCGGGCGAGCAGTTGGGTGTGCCAATAGCCCTTGTTGCCATAGAGGGTTCTCTGGTCTCCATCTACCTTGTTCTGCATCTGTAACGTCTCAAAAAAGCCGGGCAAGGCGACAGTGGAATTGCCAAGCAGGCCATGGGTATGGGCGTGATAGGCGTTTGCGATCAGATGGTCTTCCTCTTCTTCGGAGAGCTTGGCCAGCCGCAATGCTTCGGTGACGGTGGTTAAGGCGTCCCTGTCGGACTTGCCTTTCAAGCGGCCGGACAGCAATCCCACCCAGCATTGATTTCGGTAGCCGATGGAGGCGGATGTCCATCTCTCTCTTCGGACCTGCAGTTTGTTATGAATTTCGTAACAAGTTGCGGCGGCGGCGAGCCGGCCCAGGTACATTAAATACAAGCCCCATTCGTTGATGAAAATGGGCTGCTGTATTTTAGATAGAGACATGTAGGGTGAATTCGGAGGTGGTTTGAGGCGACCTTCATTCGCTTTCTCTACCGCGGGCAAGAACAGCTCTTCACGCCATTCAAAGGTCTCCGGCGCTTGATCGCCGGCAAATGCGCGGCAGATACGCTCACCGCGCTCGAAGGCGCCCAACTTCCAGCCGAGGTTTTTGAATCCACCGATGCGGGTCCTGTGAATGCCATAAGCCTCGGAGGCCTTGCCGCACTGAAGAGTATGGTAGACAATCTCTTCCAGCATATCGAGAATTCTCGTGTCTGACGGATTATCCCCGGGCGCATCACCCAGCGAAACCTCCAGGCCCTGGCGCAGGGCCTCATGGCCGGCCTGTTCGATCTCGCGGCTTATGTATTTTAGGAAACCATCCCGCACCGCGGGATGCACCGTGTAACGAGCTTTAGCCTCGCCTTCCATTCTTGGCGTGGCGTTGGCCTCGACGATGCGCATCCTCACCAGCCAATCCAGCTTGTCCTGCAATTGGTTTGGGTTCAGGCCCGCCAGCGACTTGCCCGAGATCTTGGCGGCCTTGGAGCCGGTGAAAATGGCGGCCAGGGTTGAAAGATCCGCTCCGAGTCGAAAAAGGCAGATGCGCTCAAGCAGCGCGAGCGCGGCCTCGTCCTTTTGCAGCAAACCCTGGCGGTAGCGTTGCGCCACGCGCGCGAAACGCAAACCCTGCTTCAACACCCCGCGCTTGGCTTCATCCGGCTCCCGCTCCACGGCGGCTTGCAATTCCTCGGGCGAGCCCAGATCCAGCGGGGTATTGGGATCGCCCCCGCCGAATTCCACGATATAGCCGCCCGCCAGGTCCACGGTGAGGGCATGCCGGCCACATTCCCCTACAATGGTTTTTAATTTACCGTCCGCGCCGCGCACGCCGCGGGCGCGCAACAGTTGGACGCCGGCCTTTTCCGCGATCTCCTCCACGGAAAACTTGTGAAAAAAAGCCGGCCTCGCGTCGCGCAAATCGGCCAGGGGAAAACGCGAGGTGACCAAAAGGCTGAGGCCATCCGCGTTTCCCGCGGCCACGTGATCCAGAAATTGGCGCAGCTTGGGGCTGCTCAAGCGGCCGAAAAGGCCGCGCGCGCCGTCTTCCTGCACCTTTTCCAGGCCGTCCAACACGATCAGGCCCGGATTGCGCTGCAGTAGGTACAACATTTGATTGACGGAAAGCAGGGTTTCAAAGCGGGGGGTTTGTTCCAGCCAGGTCTGAAGCTCTTGGAAAAAGTACTCGGGGTTGGGGGCGTCGTAGAAGGAGAAAACGAACAGGCCGCGAGGCGCGGGTAAGCTAGCGTCCCTGGTCACATCTGGGTCTTCGGGCAGACCGTTCGGCAAGATTCTCAGGAAGCGTTCGGCGATGGCGGTTTTGCCCGCGCCGCCCATGCCGATCAGGGCGCACAGGCCGCGCCCTCCGTCGCGCCACCATTTGCATACCCTGTCGAGCTGGGGTCGGTGCTGCCAGTCGCGGGCCCGTAATAATGGATGCACGATGTAATGATTGGTGAGGTTGAGTGACATGGAAACCGACTATTGCAAAATCTTGGCTATTATAGCCGGATCTTGAGGATTTTGGTGTTTTGCGGCAGGGTCTGGAAACGCTGGGAATTCTGGTGTTCGTGGCTGGAAGAGATCCTTGCCAGGAGGGTGAGCTTCAAGCAAATTTTTTGTCATGAGGGTCCCTGCCGAGTACAACTCGGCGATCCTGGAAAAACGGCCTGGGATCGCCGACTTGCAGTCGGCTTCCTTTGCCGCCAAACCGCCCTGGCTGTGGCCCTTTTCTCACCACCAATTTCACGAATGACCCGAATGGGAATGTGAACTCAATTGAAACCTGTCATCTCGGGTGGTCTCCTCCTAATTGCTCTTTTGCCCCAGGAACCCCCGCGTGGGTAAAACCATGAGTTTGGCTCTTCAAAATATGCTATTCTGAGGGCCTCCAATGAAATATCGTCGTTTCCGCGCGCGAGCACTCCCTGCCGGGTTATCAGGAAGGAGCGGGCCCATGTTTGAAGACAATCCCAAGAAATGGACGCAGGAGTTCTTTGAGAAGATGCAGCAGACCGCCGATCCCCTGGCGGACAGCGTGGTGGACGCCATCTTCGCCGAGGGTAGCCTCGAGAGCGTGAACCGCACTCTGGTCGAATTGACCCAAAACGATCAGGAAATTCCCGCGTCCTTACCCAAGGCTGTGCATGACTATTTCGAGGAAAGCGCGATCCTGCCGGAATGGGCCGATCCGCGTGTGATCAAGATCGGCGAGGATCTGTTTACAGACTACGGCATGATGGCTTTTAGCATTCTCGGTTGCGCCAGCCTACCCGAGTGTTACGCCTGCTCCAGCGGCGCCAAGGTGTTGGCGTTTACGACCCAGTTGGAAGAACATGTGAATCGCCGCATCATTGAGACCTTTTTGATGCTGGTGGATGTGATGAGGGTAGGCGGCCTGAGCCCGAAAGGAAAGGGAATCCGTTCCGCCCAGAAGGTGCGCCTGATGCACGCGGCCATCCGCCACCTGATCCTGACCCCTCCGCCCAACCACGCGGGAAACGGGTCGTCGAAGACCTTCTGCGAAACTCTTATCAACTGTCATTGGAACCAGGAGCGGGACGGTCTGCCCATCAACCAGGCCACCATGGGTTTCACCTACCTCACCTTTACCTATGTAATCCTGCGCAGTCTCTCCCGGCTGGCCATTGATGTGAAGGAGGAGCGTCAAAACGCCTATTTCCACTGCTGGAACGTGGTGAGCCACATCATGGGCGTGGATTCGGCGTTTTATGTGAACAACATGAAGGACGCCAAACATCTGTGGGCCTTCCTGCGCGAGCGCCTGCGCGCGCCTAGTCCCGAGGGCGTCCAGTTGAATACCGCGCTCATGGATTACATGGCCGATCAGATCCGCACCCGGGCGCCCCTGGGTCGATTCATGCCCACCAAGCATATTCCGCGCCTATTGACCGTGGAACTGATCGGCAGCGGCACGGGCAAGAGCCTGGGCATCAAGCTGAGCGCGCTGGACCGGGTGGGCAAGTTTATCCTCGCCTTCTACATGCATCTGCTCGGCACGGTGGAAAAGAAAATATACGCGGATCTGCCCTTTGGCCACCGCATCGCCCAATGGATTTTCCGCCTACTGGCGAAAAGCGAAATCAAACGGGGGGGCACGCGACCGCCTTATGAGATTCCCGACGAACTACGCGAGGCCTGGGAATTGGATTGAAAGCTTTCAGCCGAAGGCGGCGTCCCGCTGTCTGAAGCTGGATGCTTGCCGATGAGTTACACGATCGTGTAGCCGCCATCCACGGCCACCTGTGAACCCGTCATGTAGGATGCGCCATCGGAGAGCAGGAAGGCAATGGGTTTGGCGATCTCCTCGGGTTTGGCGTGGCGTTGGATGGGGGCCGCGCTACCCAGCGCGGTCATCCAGGCTTTGCCGTCGGGGAAGGGGTCCCAGATTTCGGTGTCCACCGCGCCGGGCAATACGCAATTGACGCGGATCCCGTGGCCGATGTAGTCCACGGCGGCGGCCTTGGTCAACCCCACCAGATTGTGTTTGGTGCTGATGTAGACGCCGAAATTGGCCGCGGCCACCGCGCCCGCGGTCGAGGAACAAATCACGATGGCGCCGCCGTTTTCCTTCATGGCCGGGACCTCGTATTTCAGCGACCAAAACACGGAGCGCACATTGACGTCCATCAGGTTTTGGTAGGTTTCGGTAGTGATGCTGTCCAAGGGGCCCAGGCAATCGAGAATGCCCGCGTTGTTAAAGGCGCCGTCCAACTGGCCGAATTTCCGCAGCGCGGCGGCGACCATGTTTTCGATGTCGCTTTCCACGGTTACATCGGTTCGGACGTACAGCGTCCGTCCTCCGTTTTCCATGATTCGAGCGGCCAGGGCCTCGCCCCGATCTTCTCTTCGCCCCGCCAAAACCGGAATGCCGCCCTCTCGCGCGATTTCCAGGGCGGCGGCCTCGCCGATCCCAGATGTCGCGCCGGTCACCACGATTACTTTATCCTGCAAAATACCCATCGACTTTCTCCTGTCTCCTCATGATCCCAACAGGGTTCCCACGGGTGGAATTATAACAAGCCTTGCCAGCCAAGCCTTCCAGGATGGAAACAAAATACGGAATCCTCCTGCTTTCAGGGAGTTGACCACGACGATTCTTAGCGGCTTCTATGGCCCGCGGCTGAATAACGGATGGCAAACTGTGGTAATCTTTGAACCTGGTCACGCGTTTCTCCCCGCAAAACCTATTTCGATCCGGTCACTCCCTACAGGAAACCCGTGACTCCCGGCAGATCCTTCTGTCCAGCGGTATCCAATTCCGATTGAAAAGCTCGATGGTGAGATATTGATGCTGTCCATCAGCGGTTACCATTTTCCCGAAAAAGTATACGAGGTGCCCCATTCGCTGGTGTTCCGCGGCTTCCGTGATGCCGACCAAACCCCGGTGGTTATCAAAATCCTGAAAAAGGAGTACCCCACCTCCCGTGAGTTGGCCCATTTCAAAAGGGAATACCAAATTACCCGGGATTTGGATATCGAGGGCGTGATCGGGGTTTATGGCCTGGAGCGCTACCACAACAGCCACGGGATCCTGCTCGAAGATTTCGGCGGCGACTCGGTCGCCAAATTTTTGGCCCTGGGCAAGTTGAATTTGGAGGATTTCCTCAACCTGGCCATCACGGTCAGCGAAACGCTGGGCCATATCCACCAGCGAAATATCATGCACAAGGACATCAATCCTTCCAACATCGTGTGGAACCGCGCCACGGGCCAGGCGAAGATTATCGACTTCGGCATTTCCACCGTGCTCTCGCGGGAAACTTCGGCCATTCAAAATCCCAGGGTGCTGGAGGGAACGCTGACCTACATGTCGCCGGAACAAACGGGCCGCATGAACCGCGCGGTAGACTACCGCACGGATCTCTATTCCTTGGGCGCGAGCTTTTACGAGATGCTCGCGGGATGCCATCCCTTCGCGGCAAGAAGCGCCACGGAACTGGTGCATGCGCATCTGGCCCATGAACCCACGCCGCCCTCGCGGCATGACGCGGAAATTCCTGCCGTGCTTTGCCGCATTGTTCTCAAGCTCCTGGCCAAGGCGCCAGAAGACCGCTACCAAACCGCCTTTGGCGTTGCCGCGGATCTGCGGCGTTGCCGGGAATCATTGCGGGAGAATGGGTTTATCGCCGATTTTGACATCGGCCTGCTGGATATTTCCAACCGGTTTCAAATCCCGGAAAAGCTCTATGGTCGTGACGCCGAACTGAAGAAGCTGAGAGAGGCTTTCGAGCGCACCAGCCAGGGAGCTGCCGAGATCATCCTGGTCACCGGCTATTCGGGCATTGGCAAGTCCTCCCTGGTTCAGGAGATCCACAAACCAATCGTGGCGACCGAGGGTTATTTCATCTCCGGTAAGTTCGATCAATTTAAACGCAATATTCCCTATGCCTCGCTGATCCAGGCCTTCCGCGAGTTGGTTCGCCAGCTTCTGACTGAGAGCGGCGGCCGCATCAAAGCCTGGGAGCAAAAGCTGCAACGGGCGCTGGGTCCCAACGGTCAAATTATCGTGGCCGTGATCCCCGAGGTCGAGCTCATCATCGGTCCCCAAGGCGAGGTGCCCGATCTCTCGCCCGCGGAAAGCGAGAACCGTTTCAACCTGGTCTTCGAGAGTTTCGTCAAAACCTTCGCCGGGCCCGAACATCCGCTGGTGCTGTTCCTGGACGATCTGCAATGGGCCGATTCCTCCTCGCTCAAGTTGATCGAACGCTTTGCCGTGGATATCGAGCTGGAGCACATGCTCATCATCGGCGCGTTTCGCGATAACGAGGTGGACGCCACCCATCCCTTGGCCCATTGCATCGAGGAAATCGAAAAGTCGGGACCCGCGCTGGAACGCATTACCCTTGGCCCGCTGAGCCTGGAACATGTCAACCAATTGATCGCGGAAACGCTTCATCGAAACCCGGAAGATACCCTCTCCCTGGCGCGTCTGTGCCTGGACAAAACCGATGGCAATCCCTTTTTCCTCAACCAATTCCTACACGCGCTGCATCGCGAGGGCTGCATCGAGCTGAAGGCGGAGCAGCAATCCTGGCATTGGGACCTCGGCCGCATTCAGCATCATGAAATCACCGACAACGTGGCCGAGTTGATGGTCGGCAATATCCAGAAGCTGGCCGCTCCGACCCAGCGCATGTTGACGCTCGCGGCCTGTATCGGCAACCGTTTCGACCTGAAAGCCCTGGCGATCGTTTCGGAACGGCCCCCAATGGAGTGTGCGCAAGACCTGTGGAAAGCCTTGGAGGAAGGGTTCATCCTGCCGCTGGATGACAATTACAAGCTCATTAAAGAGCTGGAAGATGCGCGCGTGGAATACCGCTTTCTGCACGATCAGGTGCAGCAAGCCGCCTATTCGCTGGTGGAGGAGGCGCATAAAAAAGAGTTGCATCTCCGCATCGGCCGTCTGCTGGCGGCCAGTATCGGAGAAAAGGACCGCGAGGACCAGATCTTCGATATTGTGAACCACCTCAACTATGGACGGAGCCTGATCGAGGATCGCGAGGAGAAGGAGAACCTGGCCCGGCTCAATTTGAGCGCGGGTAGGAAGGCCAAGAGCGCCGCGGCATTTGGTCCGGCCTACCGCTACCTGGAAACCGGACTATTGCTACTGGAAGCGGACTGTTGGGAAAAAGGCTACGAGCTCACCCTTGAACTTTACGTGGAAGCCGCGGAAGCTGCTTATCTGACCGCGGATTTCGACCAAATGGAGGCCTGGGCGGATGCGGTATTCCAACATGCGGCCAATCTGTTGGACCGGGTCCGAGTCTACGAGGTCAAGATATTCGCCTACCTGAGCAATAACCGGCCGGACAAGGCCGTGAAAACCGGCTTGGATGTGTTGCGCTTGCTCGGCGTCCAGTTCCCGGCCAACCCGGGCAATCTCTCCATCTTGAGATCCCTGATTCAAACCAAAATCGTGTTGGCCGGCAAAAAAATCGAGGAGCTGAGTGATCTGCCGGTCATGAAAGACCCCGCCAAGCTCGCCGCGGTGCGCATCATGTCCAGCATCGTCTCCGCGGCCTACATCACCAAACCCGAGTTGTTCGTGCTGCTGACCTTTAAACAAGTGCGCCTCTCGGTGCGCCACGGCAACGCCAAAGCCTCGGCCTTCGCCTACACCGCATACGGGGTCATGCTCTGTGGCGTGCTGGGCGATATCGAGAACGGCTACCGTTTCGGCCGGATGTCACTCGCGCTGCTCAAGCAGTTGAACGCCACCAAATACAAGGCCAAAATCATTTATTCCTTCCATACCTTCATCTTTCACTGGAAAAAAGACGGCAAGGACATGCTGCGGCCCATGTTAACGGCTTATCAGGCGGGACTGGAAAATGGGGATATGGAGTACGCGGGCTGGTCGGTATTCGTCTACGCCACCTATTCCT
>JBGTRP010000226.1:0-9223 GCA_041940685.1 Acanthopleuribacteraceae bacterium | reverse complement strand
CACGCCGGCGCCGGGCGAGGCCGCCCCGGCGGGGACCATCGATCTGATGCTCGACGACAACCCGCCGTTCCGACTGTCGCGGGCCCATTTCCGGATCGAGCGCCAGGACGGCGGCTACCGGGTGCGCGATCTCGGCAGCGTGCTGGGCACCCTGGTGAACGGCCGCCCGCTCGGCCTGCACTTCGGCGCGGATGCCGCCACGCTTCGACGCCAAATTCAGTTGCTTGACGCCATGCATGCCTCTGATGTCTACGAATTTATTCCCGTCCAGCAACAAAGCGAGGAGAAGATAAAACCCAAAGAACTCAGCATCCCCTGGGGAGGTGTATTCGACCGAGCAACCTGGTCGTTGCTAAATGTCCATCGCGATGTTTTGAAAGAATACCATCTCGACCTAGACGATTTGTACAGTTGGACGCCACAAGGCCTACGCCATGTGGTGTTAAAAACTATTTTGGAAGACGATCTGGCCAAAAGAAGGCAACTTATCCAACACTGGCGTTATCGCACCGAGGACCGTCGCAGCCAGATGCTCTCTCTGCTTGCCGCCAATACGTTCAGACCTCGCATGTATATGGAGGCGCCTCGAGGCGACAACCCAGTCACCATCGAGGCAAGGTTGGAGCACGGAACGAATTGGGAAAGAATTAACAATGACCGCCAAAAACATCAAAATCATCTGCGCTCATTTTCGGCGAGGAAGGGGACCATTTGGTTTTTGGAGCTTTGGATCGGTTTTTATTTACCTCAAATTCTGGCCCGGAACAGGCCTACCGGCGTAAAGGGCATGAAGCACGAAATCGAGCCCCTAAGCAGTGTTGGCTGGAATATACGAAGTGGGCCTGTGCATGCCATGCGAGCCGCGATCACCAACAACCAAATCATCTCGACCGGCATGATGTTTTTGGAGGCAAGCCTTTTTTCTGAAAAAGTCATCGAAATCCAAGGAATGAAACCCGGCTGGATCAAACTGCTTATACAAATTTGGTCTTACTACGGCAACGAAGACAATGGCGTGTGGGCGGCCGTTTCTTTCTGGAGAGGCCTTAGCCTTCTATGTCAAATTCTACAGAAGGATGTGGAATACGTTGCTGAAAAAATTAAACCAATAGATAAAGAGGAAGTTGCTGCCGATCAATTAAAACATGATCAGGAACGAAAGGAAAAAATTATTAGCCTACTCTACCAACACCTGAAAACTGCGCGGGTTTTGGGAACCCCACCCACCGGGCGGGACTCAGCCTCTCCGCAGAAGGGCAATGCTAACTGGAAGGACAAGGGGTCTCCTCCAATACCTTCAAAAGAGTTTTCCAAGTTCGCCTTTTGGCGGTTTGATGACTTCGAAGATACGATCAAAGAATTAGCGAAAGAAACACTGGATTGGCTCGATAATTTCCCCCCTGAATTATATAGAGTTTACCCCTTTCCTAGAGTTTCCGAGAGGGATGACTCCCAGGTTCAGGACGCGGAGAAGACAAGGACGAGGCAGCGGGCCGATTGGAAGGCCTGCTTCACCCGCAGGGTTCAAGCCGAGAGCTTGATTGCAATTTTCTGGCAAGATTTGGAGCACCCTCTCCCCAAAGAACTTTCCAAAACATGGACAGCCAAAGACGCGTTGTGCAAATGGACCAAGCAACTGGCAAAATATTGGGATTGTGGCGAACCTTTAGACAAAAACGCCTCTGAAAGATCCATGCAGCAAAGCGTTACCCAAGCCCTGTTGCTGGAATGTCCCTTTCTGAAACCGTTTGCACCCCTCGGGTTTTCCGAAATCAATAACTTGAAGGGTATTATTGTCGGGTTAAAGCAAAACACTCAGCCAATAGCTGCCGAGCCACGTACAAAGAAAAGAATTGTTTCTGCACTTGAAGAAATTCAACGAAACCTGAAGAAAGTGGAGAAAGCAATTGAAGCATTTGAATCGACAAAGAAACCAAAAGGCAATTGGATCAAAAAACCCCTAGATGCGAGCAAGCAGGCTGGCATACTAGGCAGCCGCGAAGGGAAGTCAAAACAGCCCGTGGGTATTTCTGAAGAAATTAAAAATCTATATCTTGAAAATGACGCCCTAACTCAAAAGCTTACAGTACTTGAAAAGATCTTAAAAAATATTCAAAGAAAAAGTGACGATAACCAAATCCAAAATGTAATAGAAGATACCAAGGCCTTTAGAAAAGTTTGCGACAACCTGTTTGAAAATGTATTGACCGATAGGCAATCAAGTGACCTTCTCCACATTCTAAAAGCGACCCAAACTATCACCTATTTCCAGGATCCCGGCAACTAGCCAACAGTATGCACTTTGTGGAACCCGAGGAACATGATGCATAACGGATTGCCTTTAGAAGTGCTCGGCCTGATGAGCCCCTTGTTGTGCTGGGTGGAGAGCGTCGAGCGCATGGGACTCCCGGAACCGTGGCTGGCCGAGACTCTCTCATTCAAGCTGCGCGAGCGCGCTTGGCTCATGCGGGAGTTACCAACCTACTCCTTCGACAATTTGGACGAAATCATTCAGTCAGGCCGCGACAGGCGCCGTTCCCTTTCGAGTGTTTGGCCCTCGTCAGGCCCAAAGCGCAAAAGCAGCTCCGGTCTCACGCCTCCAGCCGATTTCGATTTGATGTATACATTCCAAAAATTGTCCAACCACTATTTTCAATGGTTAGGCAACACGGTTGCCGTTCGAAAAGGTTTAATGGTGGAGATCCATGAACTGGCCGTACGCTTTCCCGTCCGCCATATCATCCGCTTTTGCCATGCAGCAGCGGTTGCCAGGGGATATATCACTCAGGAAAGGGCCCTTGAATTACCCGAAGATCTCAGCCGACTGCACAGCACATACCAAAGCTTACGAACAGTACTGGATCAGGGTCTGCATGAGGGGCACATGCATTTAAACAGCGTCATCACTCCCGATGAGGCTTGGGCCGATCATTTATTCAATCGAATTTCGTCGGGGACATTAATGGGTTTCAAACGCAGGGATGATAGGCTGGTTGTTTTGGGAAGAACTGCAATTAAGCTATTGGCCATGGGTATTGTCACTTATCACCTGGATCGTAATGGAAAAGCCCTTCCCTTTGACCTAATCCATGGACTGGATCGTATGTACCTTGCCAGCGATCATTTTACCGGGGTCGAGGCAAGACTGTTCCTGGACAAAAGAGTGGAAGAGGCAACGCTCAAGCTTCAGAAAAAAATCAGGCAAGAAGGAGCCAATCTAAACTATTCCGATCTTTCCTGGCTTTTAGCTTTGATAAACCCTATCATGCTTGCCGCCAATAAAAAGGACCGTCCGGAAAACCCACACCCCAAAGGCAGGCCGAGTATCCGTGGCCACATCAGGCTCATGGAAAAAATTCATTTCGAGACTCAAAAAATTTTGGTTAGTTTGGATGATCACCCCGATCTATCCCCGGTTCCGCCACGTATCAGACTCTCTTCAAAGGTCCCGCTCCGTTCTCCAATTAGGTCTGATAATTCACTTCGGAAATTCCTCCACCAAGTGTTCTATCGCTACATTCTTTACCACACCCACCATTGGAGACACGCCACTCAAAGCGGTAAAACCACTGGGTTGAGATACTTTCGAACCTTTTTCTATTCAAAGCAACGCCAAACTCATGATTGGACCGAATCCCGTGGCCTGGCCTTCGACAGGTTGGTGGAAGATACCTCCGTAAACTGTGTGGAAGGCAGACTGAGTCCTCCAAGGAACATTAACGATGTGAATCCCTGGATCATGGCATACATAAAAAACCGGAAGCTCAAGAATGTGGACAAATTCGGAATTGTGATTCACTTTATTAAAGAAGATCATGTCATCGCTCAAAAAAGGAGACGCAACAGGGGCATTCCCAAGCTACGCTACGGGCGAATCAGAAGAAAAACACGAAGAGAGGCCTTTCGCCTTTTCCGCCTCCTTTCCAGACCGAATCCAGTAATGCCTTTTATCGTAGGCATCGATGCGGCGAATTTGGAGTTGACCACCCCACCTGAAGTATTCGCCCCTTCATTTCGATTCCTACAGGAATTTCCTATTGAAATCCGTCAAAGCCAATCTGCATCGCAAAATTTCGGCGCTCTAAAAAATTTTTACAATCTATTCAAGAACCGCCGCTTGGGGATGACGTACCATGTGGGGGAAGATTTCCGCCACATACTTTCCGGCCTGAGAGCAATCGATGAGGTTCTCGAATTCCTGAAGCCCCATCCCGGTGACCGGCTGGGGCATGCCATCGCCCTGGCCATCGAGCCTATAACCTGGGCCTCACAAATCGGGTTTCAGGCAGTGCTACCCAAGCTAGAGTGGCTTGATACCCTGGTGTGGGTGCATCATCTCTTGGGGCCAGGAAATGACCTCATCGGCCAGTTGGCTGTGGAGGACCAAATCCAGAAGTACAGCCGGGATATTTATGGAAATTGTGTTTATCGGGATACCAGCCAAAAATCACACAAAAATTCTTGGGTCCAGGACTGGTCTCCCCCTACACTTTACGATGCTTGGCGGCTGAGGCAATTGGATCCCTACTGTGTCGATCTAGATAATTTGGTAGAAAACCGTTTCCATTTCCGCAAACGGGTTTCTCAGCGCTTCGAGTTCAAACGCTGGTATGATGTCCAAGAAAAAGTTTGGGGCGAAATCGACCAATATATTGGTTCGGATTCCGCTTACCGCTTTTTAGGTTTCTATTGGTTCAGCCATGATGTCCGTAAGATAGGGGACGAGATCATCACGGTCGATATGCACCAAACAAAGAATTTATGGATGGAAGTTTTCAGGCAAGCACAAGAGAAAATGAGAAATAGGGTCCAAAATTGCCAATTGGTGGTTGAAGTCAACCCAACTTCTAACCGGTTGATTGGTCCGCTGGCTTCATTGGAAGATCACCATATTTTCAGTTTGACCCTAGATCAGAATTACCACCTGAGACGAGATATCCGCGTCACCGTCAACACCGATAATCCAGGCGTATTATCCACATCTCTCACACATGAATATTATATGCTCGGAGAAATTTTGATCGGCAGGGGTGTACCGGAAGCCCAAGTTGTCGAGTGGCTGAATTGGCTACGGACGAATGGCGAGGATTTTTCCTTTCTAAGGAATTTGCCAAAAACAAACAATCGCTTTTACGAAGTTATTCTCAACAACCTATGGAACAGGCACCAATGTTTACTTGACCAGCTAAGCGGTACGAGGCCTAGCTTCCAAAGGTATCTAAGGGCAAAAAAACTGCACGGGGAACTCATTTCTTCAAATTACTTAGAAAATTTGGCAAAACTTGATCAGGACATAAACCGTTAATCCGACACCGGAAAAGTCTAAAGAGCACTTACTTCCAACCTTCAATGGTATCCACGAACTTGGAGAGGAAGGCGTTGGTTTGGTAGGCGTCGAGGGCGCGGTGGTCGATGCTGAGCGTGACGTAGGCCATGGGCAGAATCTGGATGGTATCGCGCCCCGCAATTTCGGCGACCTTCACCCGCTTCTCCACCTTGCCGATGCCTAGAATGGCGGATTGCGGTTGGTTGATGACGATCGGCGCCGCGATCAGGCTGCCGCTCACCCCGTGGTTGGAAATGGTGAAGGTGCCGTTCTGGACCTCCGCGGGGCTGAGACGGCCGGTGCGCGCTTTCTCGGTCAACTCACCCAATCGGTTGGCAATGCCGAACAGGCCCAGATGTTGGGCCCCGTGGATCACGGGCACGATCAGGCCCTTATCTTCCAGCGCCGTTCCAACGCCGATGTTCATATCCTCAAAAATTTCGAGGGCATCCTCGTGGTAGCGGCTGTTCACCGCGGGAACCGCGGCCAACGCCGCTGCCGAGGCCGCCACGAAATAGGCGGTGTAGGTGAGCTTCACGCCGCGGTGCTCGTAGTCCGCCTTATGGGCCGCGCGATGGGCCATGATCGCGGTCAGATCCATCTCGAACACGCTGGTCACATGCGGCGCGACCTTGAGCAGGCTCTCCACCATATGCGAGGCAATGCGGCGGCGCATGCTGTCGTGGGGCACCCGGAATCCCGGAACCGGGCCCGTGCTGGGCATGTGTTTCGCCTCCTGTTCCCCAACCTTTGGCGCGGCTGGCTTGGATGGAGTCCGTTCCAGGTAGGCCAGCACGTCTTTGCGGGTAATGCGGCCATCGCGTCCCGTACCCTCGATCAGCCCGGGTTCGAGCTTGTGCTCGGAAACCAAACGCCGCACCGCGGGGCTCAACAAATGGGAGCGGTCCTTGGTTTTCTTCGCAGGGGACGGCGCCTCGACGGGTTTTTCGGACACGCGGGCCGCGGCGGGCTCGGGCGCCCGCGTTGCGGGTGATGCGGGAGCGAGCCTGCCCAGCAGTTCTCCCGGCGCCGCGTCCTCCCCTTCCCGCTTGAGGATCTCGTGTAAAACCCCATCCTCGGGAGCGGCCACCTCCATGCTGACCTTGTCGGTGTCCAGCTCGACCAAGGGCTCGTGCTTGCGCACCGCATCGCCCGGTTTTTTCAGCCAACTGGCCACCACGGACACGGTCCCCTCACGCTCTTCCTCGGGCATTTTGATATCGATATAGGCGGCCACATTATTCATAAGACTCCCATCTCCATCAGCATTCGATCAACTCGCGCATGGCGTCTGCGATGCGATCCACGCCGGGTACAACCGCGTGCATCAGCAGCGGGTTGTGGGGGCTGGGCACGTCGGGCATGGTAACTCTTTCGATGGGCGCATCCAGGGAGAAAAAACATTCCTTGGCCAGCACCGCGGCGATCTCGGCCCCGAACCCCGCGGTCAGGTTGTCCTCATGCACAATCAGGCAACGACCCGTGCGCTCCACGGACGCCAGCACCGCTTCTCGATCCCAGGGCATGATGGTGCGGAGATCCAGAATTTCCACGCCCGCCTCGATGCGGTCCGCGGCCTTTTCACAACGCTCCACCATGGCGCCCCAGGTCACCACGGTCAGATCCTCGCCCTCGCGGATGCGCGCGGCCTTGCCGAAGGGCAGCACAAAGCGGTCGCCGGGATAGGGCCGACGCGCCCAGGCCGCGTCCAACAGGTTGCGATGCTCGAAAAAAATGGTGGGGTTGTGGGCGCGCATGGCGCCGCGCAGCAGGCCCACCGCATCCTGCGCATTGGAGGGGAAAGCCACCTGCCAACCGATGCCATGGGCCCAGGCAACCTCGTTGCACTGGCTATGCCAGGGGTCGCCGCACTTGAAGAACCCGCCCGGGATGCGGACCACGATCGGCGCCGCAAAACGGTTGGCCGTCCGCCAGCGAATGGTGCCGCAGTCATTGAGCTGCTCCGTGGCGGGATCCGCGTATTTGCGGAACTGAATCTCGGCCACGGGCATCAGGCCGGCAGCCGCCATGCCCACCGCGCGACCCACGATCCCCTCTTCCGAGAGGCTGGTATCAAAAACTCGATCCTCGCCGAACTTTTCATGCAGTCCCAGGGTCGCGGCATGCACGCCGCCCTTGGGGCCCACGTCCTCACCGAATACCACGAGCTTGGCGTTGGTGCGCAGCTCATGCTCGAGGGTGCGGCGAATGGCGGTCACCATGTTGATGCGGGAAGCTTCCGGCCGGGCCAGCTCATCGCCTTCCGGAAAGACATGCCCCTCCGGCGCCAAGCCCCCGCGAATCGCGTGCTCGGGCTCGCCAGCCGCATCGGCTTCGCAAAATACAAAACGCCCTACGGTAGCGGTGTCGGGTTGATCCCGATCCAGCGCGCGATCCAGCGCGGTCTCCACATCGCGCTCAACCCTATTTTCCAGCTCCTCCCATTCCTTTTCGCCGAGAATCTCGGGAACCAAAAACCGGCGCAGCTTAGGAAGGGGGTCCCGCGCTTTTTCGGCCTCGACAAATTCCGCGCTCTTGTAGGTTTGCGTGTCCTGACCCGAATGGCCGGAAAGCCGGGGTACGGTCAGGCGAAGAAGGCCCGGGCCCACGCCGGAGCGGACATGATCCACGGCGGCCCTGATCAGCGTGGCGGCTTGTTCGGGTTCGGTTCCATCGCCGTCCCAATGGGCCAGATTCCCGAAAGACGCCAGGTTCTCGACAATATTGCCGCCGGGCGTTTGAAAATGGGAGGGCACGGAAATGCCGTAGCCATTGTCCTCGATATAGAAAAGCAGCGGCAGCTTCAGGGTGGTGGCCATGGTGAGCGCCGACCAGAAGCCATTGGTGGCCACGGAGCCATCGCCGCCCAGGGCGGCGGCGATCGCGCCCCGGTAGTCTTGCTCACCCAGGGCGTCGCGGCGATAGGTAATCGCCTGGGCCCAACCCGCGCACGGGGTGAACTGGGAGCCCACGCTGCCGGACATGGGCAAAACAACCGCGCCGCCCGGATTGGGATAGTTGCAGACCACGCCGATATCGCGGCCGTTGCTGTAGCCGCCGGAACGGCCCAGGGGACCGGAAAAGGCGTCTTCAATGGAGAGCCCCAGGGAAAGCAACAGCGGCCGCGAACGATAATATCCGCCGGCAGCGTCATGAGGGTGGGTCAGGAGCGATCCGAGCAAAATTTGGGCCATATCGTGGCCGCGGGCGGAGAATTGGTAGAGCACCTCGCGCCGAGGCACCAGCCGCGTTTCTTCGATGTGGTCGATGGCTCTGGAAACCAAGAGCCGATAGGCAACCCGCTCCCATCGAAAGTCGGCCTCCGCGGTATTGGATTCCGAGCCGGCTTCGTTCCGCGACGCGCTTTTCTGCATCTCTCGCCTCTTTTCCATCGTAATTTCCGGCTCCCGTCACGCCGCGCGGCGGCGCCATCCGAGAGTCCTTGTCCCAAGCGCGGTCTATCCGGGGCGTTTTTTTAAAAGCCATGCTTGACCGGGCGTCAAAGGGCCCCTGCCGCGCGCAATTCGCCATGGATTTTAGCACAACTCATCAACGGCCCGGAATGGCTTGAGCATACCACAGGAGCGGATGGTTTTCCATGCCCCGGCCACCGCGGCGCCTGCTTGAAAGAACCGGTCAGGCGTTTGCGAAAACGCGGCGCCAGGACCCATCAGCCATTTGCTTTTTCAACGGCTTGGGGCTACAATGACCCCCCTCCGGCGGCATGATTTCGATGTTGTTCAAATACATTTTACGGGGCAGTTTTTATGGATTTTCGCTTCCTCGAATATCAGGTGGAAGACGCGGTCTCCCTTATCGCGCTGAATCGGCCCGATGTGCTAAACAGCTTTCATCATGAGATGTCTCAAGAATTGCAAGATGCGCTGGAAACCGCGG
>JBGTRP010000225.1:0-9235 GCA_041940685.1 Acanthopleuribacteraceae bacterium | reverse complement strand
GCCATCAATCGCGCAGGAGCACCTCGTGGGAGCCGGGTAGGATTCGGCCCAGGGGGAAAGGCGTCTCGCCGGAGCCCTTCAAATGCGCCATGACCTCCGCCTCATGTGCGGGCTCCACCAGCAGAATCATGCCGATGCCCATATTGAATACCCGGTAGGCCTCCTCTCGATCCACGCCTCCTTGCTCGGCGAGGAAGCGGAAAAGCGGCGGCACGGGCCAGGAGCCCAGTTGAATTTCGGCGGCGAGGTCCACGGGCAGGACACGGGGCAGGTTATCCAGAAAGCCGCCGCCGGTGATATGCGCCATGGCCTGAATCCGATTCTCGGCCAACAACCCCTCCAGCAGGGGGAAATAGGAACGGTGAACCGCGAGCAGGGCATCGGCCACGCTGACCTCCATGCCGGGGAGCCGGTCCTTCAGTTTGAAACCCTGTTCCTCAAAAATGATTTTCCGAGCAAGGGAATAGCCGTTGGTGTGCAGCCCGCTGCTGGGCAACCCGATCAACTTCTGGCCCGCCCGGACCCGGTCCGCGCCCAGCAGCCGTTCGCCGTCCACGACGCCGGCGATGAAGCCGGCTACATCGTATTCGCCGGGTCCATAAAAGCCGGGCATCTCCGCCATCTCCCCGCCCAGAATGGCCAGTCGATTCTCGCGGCAGGCCTTGGCCATTCCGGCAAGGATTCGCTCCACCACATGCGGTTTCAGCTTGCCCGTGGCCAGGTAATCCATAAAAAAGAGCGGCTTGGCGCCCTGAACCAAAATGTCGTTGATACAGTGGTTGACCAGGCATTGACCCACCGTGTCATGGCGGTCCGCGTCGAAAGCCAATCGCAGTTTGGTGCCGACTCCATCCGTGGAAGAAACCAAAATCGGCCGCTTCATCTCCGGAAAAGAAATGTCGAAAAGACCGCCAAAGCTGCCGATCCCGGAGAGCACCCGATCCGTTTCGGTAGATTGGACATGCCGCTTGATATTGTCGATCGCCCGGTCCTGGGCGTCGATGGAAACGCCCGCCTGTTCGTAACGAGATGGCTTCATGGCCCCGCTCCTTCCGCGTGTTCCGGATTTAAGAAAGCCCGATGGGCATCCTATTCTAACCAACCCAGGAAAAAAAACCCTATTTAGATTGCGAAAATGCAACTGTTTATGGCAAAATGATCGGGCTCCATATTTCAACGCGCAATTTTGAGCCAATTCTATTTTCAGTTGGGTCGAAATATGTTTCGCGTGATCTCATTTTTTCCCTGCCGATGTTTGTTACTCGGAAAGCAAGGGAAAGCTCGCGATAAATATCGTCAATGATTTTGATTCCAATGAATGTATAAATACCTAATGAATGTTTGAGGATGGGGACGAAATTGATACTGGACTTCAAAACAATTTGCGGAGGATTCCCTCAATGATCAAGATCGAAATTGCGGAAATGATTTCGGAAAGAGCCTCCATCCCCAGGG
Organism: Acanthopleuribacteraceae bacterium; assembly: GCA_041940685.1. GTDB lineage: Bacteria > Acidobacteriota > Holophagae > Acanthopleuribacterales > Acanthopleuribacteraceae > JBGTRP01. The sequence goes on along the minus strand of JBGTRP010000225.1, from coordinate 7,780 downwards.
TCACGGCGCTTAAAGCCGTGGACGTGATTTTGGAGGAAATGAAAGACTCGCTGGTCCGTGGTGACCGCATTGAAATCCGAGGTTTCGGCGTATTCCAGAAAAAGCTGCGCAAGAAGAGCGTGGGCCGGGATATTCAAAGAGCCAAAACCATCGAAATCCCTGAAACCTATACCGTTAAATTTAAGCCAGGCATTGAAATGCGGGCCTCCTGATGGCGGTTTTATAGAGACCCGGAGACGGGCAACCCTCGTCTCCGGATCGAACTTGGGAATTCATTGCTCTCTTCGCGGCGCTTTGAAAGCCCAAGACGGTAGCCTCAAGAGCCCCGAAACCCGAGAAAAGCGCCCCGAATATTAGCTTCCAGAAGGGCCGTCAACCCGTATTCGGCATGCCCTGGTAGGTCGAGTTGCGTGTCCTGGTCGTATCCGGCCAAGGCTTCTTGAGCTCGGGAAAAGCGGATTCCACGCGCGAAACCGCCAGGGCCGAAAATTACCAGTTCGAATCCGTTCGTTCGCGGAAAATTCTGTACAGGAGGATATGCGCGGCGCCCGCCACGTTTAGGCTCTCGACCCGATCGCTCACCGGGACGCGCACCCTCGCGTCTAGCATGGCGCACAGCGAGTCGCTGAGCCCACCGCCCTCGTGGCCAAGCGCCAGGACGAAACTCTCGGGCCACACAAAATCCGGCAGAGGAACCGCGCCGGCCATATCGGCTCCGATCAGGGTTGCGCCCGAAAGCTTGAGCGGCTCTTCCTCGCATATCCATTGATCCAGGTGGAATACGCTCCCCGCCGAGGCCCGGATACAGGCATGGTGGTAGGGAAACACGGATGGTTTGACCCAAAGTACGGCATCCATGCCGAAGGCCGCGGCGGCTCGAATCAGCGCCCCCGCGTTGCCCGGCTCCTGAACGCGATCCAGGAGCAGGAAACGACCCTTTGCCAATCGTTGGGCCGTGGCCCGGGCCGGTGGAGTCGGGGAAAACACGCAGAGCGGCGCCCGGCCAGATCTGGTGGGCGAGATGCGGCGGTAAAGTTTCTCGGGAACCTGGTAGAGCGGGCAAGCGGGATGAAAGGACCGTTCGCCGCCCGTCCATGCGCTCAGGGGCTCCAACCCGGCCCGCATGGCTTCCGCGATCAACTTTTCGCCTTCCACCAGAATCTCACGGCTTTCCCAACCGGGCGCGGCCAGCTTGAGCATCGCCTTGAAGCGGGGGTTATCCTTGCTGGAAATCAGCCTCGGCTTCACGCCTCTTCCGGGAACCATTCCCGCAATTGCTTGACGATCTGATGGGCTTGTTTCGCCGAGCTGATGTTGAACTTGCTTTGACTGAGATAACGGCCGCGCTGTTTCTTGTAGCGTTGCACCCGAACCTTGGGCGCGCTCCATTCGCCGTCCCTGCCCCGCTCACGGTATTTAAACATGATGGTGGACCAGGCGCCCTTGGTCAGCACGCACTTTTCCAACTGCTCCACCACGAGTCTTCCATCCTCTTCCCACTCACAGCTCAAATCGTCGATGCTCATTTCCTGATCCACGAAATCCTCCTCCACTTATTGAAGCCTGCAAACGAAAGAGGATAGTCGATTTTTAAGAGAGAGAAAAGAGTTAACTGGAGAAAAGGGTTTTTATCACCGATTTTTGAACGGAAGCCCAAAAGCTCGAAAAAGAAAAACTACAGCGCCCGACTCATGGATCAGACCCGAGCAATGCCACCCTTCATGTTTTTGAGTAGATCCGGGCCCTTGTGAGCGACCGGCGTGGCCAATTGCCCGCAGGCGGCGCCGATATCCCGTCCCTTGGACCAACGCACCATATTGAGAATGCGCGAGCGGTTCAGGGTCGCGCGAAAATCCTCGATGGTCTGTCCGCTCGGCTGGCGGTAGGGCAGACCCTCGGTCTCGTTGAAGGGAATCAGGTTGACCTTGCAGCGGACGCCGCTCAACAGCCGCACCAGGCGGCGCGCATCCGAGCGGCTGTCGTTGACGCCCTTGATCAGCACGTACTCGAAGGTGAGCTTTTCGCGGGGCGGAATGGGCAATCCTTTACAGGCCTCGATCAGGTCAGCGATATTCCACTTGAGGTTGACCGGCATGAGCCGATCCCGCTGCGCATCGGTGGTGGCGTTCAGCGAAACGGCGATACGCGGCAGACGGGGGTAGGCGCCCAATCGTAGCAGGTTGCGCACATGACCCGAGGTCGAAACCGTAATCCGCTTGGGCGAGAGCCCGAAACCCAACTCATCGGTGAAGATATCCAGGGCCCGCATCAAATTGTGGAGGTTGAGCAAGGGTTCGCCCATCCCCATCATCACCAAATTATAGGGCCCCTCCATTTCCTGATCCAGGGCGATCGCATGGGCCTGGCCCACGATCTCGGCGGGGGTCAGGTTGCGGATGAATCCCATTTGCGCGGTCAGGCAGAAGCTACAGGCTTGGGCGCATCCCACCTGAGAGGAAAGGCATAGGGTGACGCCTTTTTCCATGGGCATGTACACGGCCTCTATTTCCTGGCGCGAACCCACATCGAAAACGTATTTCACCGATCCATCCGCGGAAGCGTATTTGCGAAAACGGGTGAGCGGAACAATTTCAAAACTCTCGGCCAGCCTCCGCCTCAATTCTTTGGGGAGGTCACTCATGCTCTCGAAATCGGTGACCCGCTTTTGATAGATCCAAGCCTGAATCTGCTTGGCGCGGAAGGGCTTTTCACCCAGTTCCGCAACGGTTATCTTCAGCCCTTCGAGGTTCAGCCCAAATAAATTGTGCTTGGCGCTATCAGGATTCATCGAGCTTGATTTTGAGACCTGAAAGAAATTTCTGATCGAAATGGTTGAACTGGAGCTCATTGATTTCGATTTGGTCCTCCGGACTGCGGAGAATCAGTTGCCCTTCCTCTTTGTTTTCGCGCCGGTCAAGGGCGATATTGGCTTCCATAATCAGGTAAATATCGTAGCCATTGCCTTTGATTTGATCCGTAATCAGCTTGATTTGATCGTCCTTGGTGAGCGCCTGATGCAGTGCCATTCCCAAATCTTTGAGCAGCGCCTTTGTTTGGTCATCCAATTCCATTAGCGACTCCTGGGGTTGGGTATTTTGGGGATCGCTCAAATTCTGATACGGTGAAAATGGTTGAAAAGTGGCATCAATTCCAAAATTCGAACCGCGCCCAATCGAACTCGAGTTTTAGAGTAAACCATCCAGGTCGATTAGTCCATCCCTATTCAAGCCCCGTGTGACCGAAGCCGCCCTCTCCCCTGGCCGTTTCCGACAGGGCTGAAACGGGCCGCCATTGCACCCTGAGGACCGGCGCGATAATCAATTGCGCGATGCGCATTCCTCTTGCAATTTCAAGCGTATCCTGGCCCAGGTTGATCAGGGGCACGCGAATCTCGCCGCGATAGTCCGCATCGATCGTGCCCGGACTGTTGATCAGACCCACGCCCTTCTTGATGGCCAGGCCCGACCGCGGCCGAACCTGCCCCTCGAAACCGGCCGGTATCGCGATCTTGAGACCCGTGGGCGCGAGCAAACGCGCGCCCGGTTGCAAAACCAATGTTTGCTCCGCGGCGCAACGCAGGTCCATACCCGCGGCCCATTCGCTTTCATAGGCCGGCAAAGACAAGCCCCCGAAGTGAGGCAGGGTCATAATTTCAATTTCCATGTTTCCCCCTTATACAATTGGCTTCAACCACCCATCTGGGACAGACGGGCCGCCAGCGTCTAAGCGACCGACCAGGTAGGTTGCGGGACGCTCTGGTCGAAGGGGCCCACCGCGTAAACGCCCAGACATTCGTCCCGTAAAAGCTGTTGGCTCAAATCGGCGATCTCCTCCAGGGTGACCGCCTCCACCCTTTCGATCAACTCGGCCATATCGAAATGTTGATTCAGAAAAATCCATTGCCGAGCGAGGGCCGAGGCGCGCGCGACCGTGCTCTCCAGACTGAGACTGTAATTGCCGATGAACTGCTCCTTGGCGCGGCGCAGTTCGGGCTCGGCGAGATTGTCCTCCCGCAGCCGGCGAATTTCATCATGGGTTACCCGCATTACCTCTTGGAAGCTTTCGGGCCCGCAGCCGCCGTATACAAGCCATTGCCCACAGTCGGAAAAAAGCTGGGAGAAGGAGCCGATGGTGTAGGCCAGCCCCCGTTCCTCACGCACGGCCTGAAACAGCCGCGAGCTCATGCCACCGCCCAACAGGGTGTTCAAAAGGTAGAGAACGTAGCGCCTGTCATCATTTAGCGCCAGCCCGGGAAAGCTCAGGCAGAAGTTGACCTGTTCCAAATGAGGCCGATGCTCGTATTTCTGGAAGGCCGACGGCCTTGGAGTTGAACGCGCGAAGCGCCGGGAGGACGCGCCCTTGGCGGCCACCCCGGGGAAGAGCGCATGTAACCGGCGCACGAGCTTGGAGTGGTCTACCCGACCCACGGCCGCCACCACCAAGCGATCACGCTGGTATACATCCCCATGAAAACCCGCCACCTCTTGATGGTCGAATCGCATGACGTTTTCCGGAGAACCCAGGATCGGGCGTCCCAGGGCATGGCCCTCCCAAAAGTGCTGGAGGCTCTTTTCAAAGGCCACATCCTCCGGGTTGTCCTCCTCCATTTTCATCTCTTCGAGTACCACCCGACGTTCGCGGTTCAGTTCCTCATCCTCGAATAGCGGCCGCAACAGCATATCGGCCAGGATTTCCAATACCAAATCCAGATGCTTGGCGCGCACACGAACCGAATAACAGGTCTCCTCCTTGCCGGTGTAGGCGTCCAGTGAACCGCCCACCCCATCAACGCTTTCCGCGATGGCGCGCGCGTCCCTGCTGGGCGTGCCCTTGAAAAGGGTGTGTTCGATAAAATGGAACATACCGTTTTCCCGCGGGGACTCATCGCGGGAACCGAGATCCAGCCAGATCCCCAGCGAGACCGTCTCCATGGAGGAGATCCGCTCGCTGATCACTTTCATGCCGCAATCCAAGGTGGAAGATTCAATCCGCATGCGCCCTCCCGAGGGGTCAGTGATCGTAAATGGAGACGCGCGAGATGCGCCCCTAAAAATGATGGATAATGATCCTGGAGGGCCTGTTCAAAAAATGGTCCGGGTCGACGTTCGCATCCGACCCTGGAGGACCGGCGGCAGTTCCGGGCTCTCCGCGGCGCCTCGGGGCCCCGGACGAGGCCGTGGGCGCCGCCCTTCCCGAGAAACCGGGCTTAAAAGGGAATGTCGTCGTCGTTGAAATCGTCGCTTTCGGGAACATCGTCTTTTTCGGATGGACCGCCATAGCTCATCGGCTCCGGCTCACGGGACGACGCGCCCTGTTCCTCACGCGGGGGCGGGTAGCCGCCGTCGCGGGGTCCGTAACCGCCCGGCGAATCCGAGGGCGAACCCAGCATGATAAAGCGGTCGGTGCGGATATCGGTAATGTACCGCCGTTGGCCGTTTTGATCGTCATATTCGCGATACTCGATACGGCCTTCGAGGTAAATTTGCTTGCCTTTCCGAAGGTAGCGGCCAGCGATTTCGGCCTGTTTGCCCCAAACCACAATGTTGTGCCACTCGGTCTTTTCGCGTTTTTCGCCATTGGTGGTAAAGGTCTCCGAGGTGGCAAGGGAAAAGCGGGCAAAGGGCGTTTGGCTGCGGGTGTACCGCACCTCCGGATCTTTTCCCAATCTGCCGATCAAGGTCACCCTGTTCAAGCTGGACATGTGAGCTCCTTCCGTGAATCCCTGTTAGAAGCCGCTCTGGTCGCCGCGATCTTCCACCAACTCGTGAAGACTATGCCACGCCAGCGCGGTGGCGGTCGGAACCCAGGTCGTCGGAAGTCTTGGTCCGCGATAACCCTCGCGTAACTCCGACCTCCAGCGCCATGGCTCCCACGGGTCGTCAGCACGCGTGCTTCTCCAAGTTAGAGCCGGCCGGTCGGACGCCCCGTCGCATCCCGCTAGGTACCGATTCTAGGCTCAATCGGCGCAAATGAAAATAGCAAATGCAAAGAAACTTCCGAGCGCTTCCTTTCGCGAAACGGAGGTCGAGACTAAAAAATTTGCGGAGGCGGACCTCCCGTTTTTCTGGAGTCATAACCCTTGCCCGCCTTGGTGAAACAGGAGACCGCTCAAGTTTTCCCCGGCGGGGTTCGCCAGGCAAACCAAAGGGGGACCGCGTTCCCATTTTGCCGAGCTCCCGCCAAATGGGATATAGTGTAGGGCCTCGGAATCACTAGCGGGGCCACGCCCCAACCGGGGGCGCCCAGCCCTTCAAGGCTTGTAGTTTCCGGTTTCGCGGCCCCATGCAACACACTCTAGGCTTCAAGCCACAAGTTGGATTTACTTTGCCCCCGCTTGCGGCTTGTGTCTTGACACTTGCAACTTCAGCCTTGGCGTTTGAAAAACACCACACTAAATTAAAGGTTCTGACCGCCAAGGCGACTTGACCACGGCGCGGTTCGGGATACGAAGGAATAGGTCGCCTTGAGCTTGCTTGCAAATCTAATCGGCAAACCCTTTCGGCATCGCTGGTTGGCCTCCATTCTATTAATTCTCGTTTTGGACCTGGCCACCTACCTTGCCTTCAGCGTTCCGGCTTCTCCCGAGGTCGTGGATCACCAGGACAAGATCCTGCATGCCGTGGCCTTTTTTTCCTTGTTTATACTGGGGCATATCAGCCTCAACTACGATTTTTTCCCAAGGCTCATTCGTTTTTCTCTCCCCCTGAGCCTGTGCAATTGGCTCATTTGGGTGAGCTACGGATTGTTTTTAGAGTTGGTTCAATCCTTTCTCAGCTATCGGCAGGGTTCGGTCGAGGATATGCTGGCCAATCTGGCGGGCATGCTCGCGGCCCAACTTTTCGTCGTCGTTTTCAAGATCTATCCCGGAGGTAAGCCAGAAGCTCATGAGTAAGGCAGCGCAACCCACGCCCATGATGCGGCAGTACCATGCCATCAAAAAGGATTACCCCAACGAAATCCTCCTCTTTCGCATGGGCGATTTTTACGAAATGATGTTTGAGGACGCGGTCAAGGCCTCCTCGATTTTAGGAATCACCCTTACCAAGCGGGGCCGGGGCACCGCGGCCGAGGCGCCCATGTGCGGGGTTCCCTTCCACGCGGTGGACGCCTACATCGCCAAGCTGATCAAGAACGGTCAGCGGGTGGCGATCTGCGACCAGGTCGAAGACCCCAAGCAGGCCAAGGGCATCGTTCGCAGAGAGGTGACGCGGGTGATTACGCCCGGTACGGTGCTGGACGAGAACTGCATGGATGGCAAAGACTTCCAATACCTCGCCACGTTACTGGAAGAAGGGGAACGTATCGGGTTGGCGCTGTTGGAATTCTCCACCGGCCGCTTCGAGGTCGTGGAATACGAGGGACCCGATCGGCATCAGCAGGTAGCCGATCTGCTGATGGCGCGTGAGCCCGCGGAATTGATCGCGGCAGAAGAAGATGGCTTGGAATGGCTGGACCCGGGGTTCTTGCAGCGCCGTTGTCTGACCCACATCGAAAGCTGGTATTTCGGAATCGACCAGGCGCGCCGCCAGTTGCTGGACCATTTCGAAACCCTGAGCCTGGACGGTTTCGGCCTGACAGAGATGCCGGTGGCCACCCGCACCGCCGGCGCCGCCCTGAGCTATATTTACAACACCCAAAAGGGCAAGGCCGCGCACCTACAAAGTCTGAAGGTGCTGAGCCACAAGGATTACATGGTGCTGGACACCACCACCCAGCGCAACCTGGAGCTGACCCGCTCGCTTTCCGGCGGGCGCGACGGCTCGTTGCTGCATGCGCGAGT
>JBGTRP010000224.1:0-9236 GCA_041940685.1 Acanthopleuribacteraceae bacterium | reverse complement strand
CGCGATTTCGCCCCGGTCCGGCTCCAGGATGCCGGTGAGCATCCGAATGGTGGTGGTCTTGCCCGCGCCGTTGGGCCCCAAAAACCCGAACACCATGCCTGGCTGAACCTGCAAATCCAAATCCCGGACGGCGACGAACTTTTGGTAGGTTTTCAGCACGCCCCGCATCTCGATCATCAAGGGCCATTCCCTCCTCGAATTTTTTATCAAAAGCTGGCGATGGCAGAACTTTTGCCTGGCATTCAGTCACGCCCGGTCGCGGCGCCGGCCTCCGTCCGTTATTGTAACCGCATCCCGCCTTTCCATGGCCAGGGAAATGGAATCTCGCTTTTATGCGGGCAATTTCCTTTCAGGATAACCCATCAGCGGCGCGGCATCCCGTCGGGGAGGGCGAGGGCCTGGTTGACGCGTCGGCGCGACGCGTCGGAAGGCCAAGCCGTCGCGTCGGAACTGACCCGAGAGCGGTTGCTCTAATGGGAAAAATATGCGAATCATCCCCGCTCGCGCGGGGAACACTGGGTATACATTGGGATTTGCTGCCTGGTAATCGGTTCATCCCCGCTCGCGCGGGGAACACCCTGGTGCTCTGGCTAGGCAGCGAGAAAGAGTCGGTTCATCCCCGCTCGCGCGGGGAACACTCAAAACGGTCCTCCCGGCCACGCCATGGATTCGGTTCATCCCCGCTCGCGCGGGGAACACCTACCCCGGCGGCTCATTTCGTTTTGGAAGCGCGGTTCATCCCCGCTCGCGCGGGGAACACTTCAACATCGGAAAAAAACGCCCTATGGAAACCGGTTCATCCCCGCTCGCGCGGGGAACACCCGCCTAAACCTAAATGGCCAAGGTCGCGGGGCGGTTCATCCCCGCTCGCGCGGGGAACACTTAGATGTGGAAGCACCTAGCCCTAATTGGGCCGGTTCATCCCCGCTCGCGCGGGGAACACAGGTAAACAAATGGGGGAAGAGAGAATTGAGGTGGTTCATCCCCGCTCGCGCGGGGAACACACGTGACGTCCGCCCATTCCACACCCGTTTGCCGGTTCATCCCCGCTCGCGCGGGGAACACAAGAAAATACCCGTCTCATATTCGAGCAATCTCGGTTCATCCCCGCTCGCGCGGGGAACACATCAGTTGAAAATCTATCTGTGAATCCTCAGCCGGTTCATCCCCGCTCGCGCGGGGAACACACGAAAAGCGTGGAATCAGGTTCGACCAAGCCCGGTTCATCCCCGCTCGCGCGGGGAACACTTTGGATATCAGGGCTAGAGGGGTTGGAGGAAAGGTTCATCCCCGCTCGCGCGGGGAACACAACCAGCGCCACCTGGGATTGTGCCAGCGAGCCGGTTCATCCCCGCTCGCGCGGGGAACACTCTAACTCAGATCCCTAACAAAACCAGTGTGTTCCAACTTCTGGAAAATGGTACCGATTTTGCTTAAAGTCTCGACTGGATTTTTTTTCGGCCCCATGGAATGACCACCCTCCCATTTTAGCGGGATGCAAGGGGGGCGTCCAGCCTTGCCGGCCCAGTACAAGCGAAAAATGGGCGCGGGGAGTCGCCGAGGCAGGAATCCAAGGCCATATGCAAGCCAGGATGCCTTCCCCACTTGCATCTGTACCCTGGCCTCCGGCCTCTGAAACTTGCCCGCTTGGCGACTCCTATTTTGGAATCGGATTAGTTCAAGAAACCGATTTCCTTCTCCGGGGGACAGCAGGTGGATTGTTCCACCGCGGTGATGCAATTTCCTTGCGGGGGCGCCTCGGTGACCCTGACCACGCCAATCGCGCCGCCGCGCATCGAGGCTGGGTCCTGCACCCGGGTTACAAAACTTTGCACGCGCAGTTCCGTGATGCTGAGTTTCCCTTTATTCTTTGCCATGAGCGTCCTCCTCTGAATTTTGGAAAAGTATTCTCTCAAGCGGTATTGAGATTTTCACTTTTATTGTATGGAACTAGCATATCACGATTTACGCGGTTTCCGGTCGACTTTTTGCGGAACCGAATCGGTCGGCTGCAACAGGCGATGGGGGTAAGCGTCGTGAATCCTTGCCCAGAGGAAAAGTTCATTCTTGGCGGACCACCGTCGAGGAGGAAAACTCCCGCATCGGTCAACAAAAATGGATAGGGCCAGCTTTCGCGATTCCGGGGGTCCGGAGGGCTAGGAAGCGTTTTCCCGGGCGGGATCCTCGGCTTGTAGAGGGACCAATCGGCTGATTTGGTTGGGTGCGGCCATGCCGACCACCTCGCCGACTACGATGGTGGTGGGCGGCTGCACCTCATCCGCCTTGCCCAGGATGGTGGCCAGGGTGCCGGTGACGACCTTCTGTTCGGGTAGCGAGGCTTTTTCAATCAGGGCAACCGGTGTTTGCGGCGCCCGCCCCTGGGCCAGCAAGTTACCCACGATGACGGGTAGCCTTGCCACGCCCATCAGGAAAACCGCGGTTTGAATTCTGGCGGCCGCCACCCAGTCCACGCGCGAGCCGTCCGTGTCGCCTGGATGGCCCGCGAACACCCCGAAGGAGGCCGCGACCCCGCGGAAGGTTACCGGGATCATGGCGCTCTGAGGCGCAAAAATACTAGAGCTGATGCCGGGCACGACCTCCACGGGAAGGCCCGCGGCCCGCAACTTGAGCACTTCCTCGCCGCCGCGGCCGAAAACGAATGGATCCCCGCCCTTGAGGCGAACCACCGTTTTTCCAGCGCGGGCGTGGCCGATCATCAGCGTGAAGATGCGCTCTTGGCGCGCGTTGCTGTCGGCGCCGAGCTCCTTACCCACGAAAATATGCTCGGCGCGCGGCGCGTGCTTCAAGAGCTCGGGATTGACCAGTCGGTCATAGAGCAGAATCTCGGCCCGCTCCAACACGGCAACCGCGCGCAAAGTCAGCAGATCCGGCGCGCCCGGGCCGGCGCCAACGAGGAATACCTTGCCATTGTTCTTCATTTTCGCCTCAATTCACTTTTAAAAATGTTTTTCAGGACTCGCCATTCGCGATCTGATTCTGGGTTGCCTGGAAAATGTCCGGATTCACCCGCGTTTGGAAACAGATTGGGGAATGGCCTGGATCAAATCCCGCATCAAGCGATCCGCCTTGTCCGGCCTTTGGGAAGCCAGCAAGCCGGGGATTTCGGAGTCCAAAACTTTTGTCCAAAAACGTTTCATCTCCGCCAGACTGGTGAGCCGCTTTTTGGCTTGCGGTCGTCACATGGCCAAATATTCTGCTAGTTGAGCGGCATCCCCGGCCAGTAGTTCGCTTTGAATTCGGTCTCGCAGGCGGCCCGCGAGGGTCGGACTCGCGCCGGAGGAGGAGACCGCCACCTGAAGCGGGCCGGCTTTCGCAATCGCGGCGAAAATAAAGTTGCAGTGCTCGGCATCGTCCACCGCGTTGACCAACTTGCGCTGTTGGGTGGCCAAACCGTGAATGCGGTGGTTCAAGACGGAATCTCCTGTCGCCGCGATGATGAGAAAGGCGCCGCGAATGTCGTTTGCGCGAAACCGTCGGCGCTTCCATGACAGCCTGCCCTCTGCATGCCAAGCGTGGACCTCGTCGAGCGCCTCGGGCGCCACCACGGTAAGGCATGCGCCGGTATCGAGCAGGGAACCGATTTTAGCCACGGCCACACCGCCCCCGCCAACCACCAGGCAGGGCTGATCTTTTAAATTGAGGAAAATGGGGAAGTATTGCGTCATGGGCCCTCTTTCCGAAAAGGCCGGGACCGGACCGTTTGGGAGGTGGGCGGTCCGGCCCCGGAATGGGTGGGTTATACCGTCGCCGCTGCGGAAGTGCGCGCCAGCCGACCCTCTCGTACATGTAGGCCGCATTCTTTTTGTTCCTCGGACTCCCACCACCAGCGGCCCGAACGCGGGTCCTCACCCGCTTGAACCGCGCGGGTGCATGGCGCGCAGCCAATGCTGGGAAATCCTCGGTCGTGTAACGGGTTGTAGGGAACGCGGTTGCGGTGGATGGCTTCCATAACGCGCGCTCCGCTCCAATTCCACAGTGGATTCACCTTGTAGAGTTGATTGGCCTCGTCCCATTCCACCACCTGCGCGTGCAGCCTGCTGACGCCCTGGTCGCGACGCAATCCAGTGATCCAGCCGTCGTAATTGGCAAGGGCGCGATGCAAGGGATTCACCTTGCGGATAAAGCAGCATTGCTTGCGGTCGAGATAGCTGTTGCGGAACAGGTTGGGACCGGCGTCATTGACCATTTCCTCGACCTCCGCGCTATCGGGGAAATAGACCTTGATATCGATGCCATAGGTGTCTCGCGTTCGTTGCAACAGATCATAGGTTTCGGGAAACAGACGGCCCGTATCGAGGGTAAAGACGGGGATATCCAAACCCTCGGCCGCGATGAAATGGGTGATGAGCTGTGCTTCCAGTCCAAGAGCGCTGGCCAGGGCGGCCTTTCCCTTGAATTGGCGTGCGGCCCAGTCCAAGACATGGATGGGCGATTTGTCATTCAGCTCTTCACGCCAAGCTCTGAGATTTTCTTCAATCATCTGCCAGCCTCCAAGTAGCTACGCCACGGCTGTTCGTAGTGGGAAAAGGGTGCGGATTCCCTAAATACGGGGGTACCTGTCTTTAGAGAATCCGCACAAAGGACAGCGTCTACCGGGGGGATGGAGAGGTAGACGCCTTCCAACTCATGCGGCTAGGCTTTCTGGTTTTAAATTCCGTTTCGACCCGAAAAAGAAATTTCCGGTCCAATGGATGCGCCACGGCCAACGCGGCGGCTCCTGAACCGAAAACTAGGAGTGGTCTTTAAACGGTGCTTCCCAGTGGCGCCTAGTTCCCGCTACAACAGGTACAGAGACAGCAACAGCAGCGACAACAGTTGGAATCCAAACGGTTCCAAGATTTCAAATTGTTTTGCTTTCTGTTTGCTTGGCTTGCCATTGCACTGCCTCATCGCAACAAATTATTAGATCCAATATAGTTATACGGGTCATGCCTGTCAAGATGTTTAAGAATAATTTATCAAATTCGTGATTTAGCATATTTTTTTAAAAAAGAGACCCCCGTCACTGGCCTTGGCCGGCAACCGTTTGGTGCGGTTCTGTTCAAGCCGCCGCGCGTTCCTTCGCCTGGTCGGAAAGGCTTGCGGAGAAACAGTTACGGGCGGATAGAGTCTCCCTAAAAATACCTTAGAGCCAGCAACTGGAAAGCAGGGGCGATCCACGCCGGACACAAGGATTTTAAAGGTCTGATTTCTTATGCGGCCTTTAGTCTTGGCCTAAGAAATCGAGCAAAAAGCGGCTGGGGTTCTGTCGGAAACGATGGCCCGCGGAAATCAATCCACGGAAAAGGATTGTAATTCCACGGGAACATTGGTTTCGAAATCGTAGATGACGTCGAATCCGGCCGTTTGGATGCGGAGTTGGTCGACGTTGCCGTCCCAACCCGCGGGCCACCCACTGCCAGCCTTCAAAAGTATTCCCGCGAGCGCGACGCCGTGATTGGCAACATTGGGAAAATTGGCGAGAACCTGCGCCCAGGTGCAGGGCGACCCTTGCGTACAGGGCGAGACCGTGGCCGTATCGCCGACGATGGGCGTGCCCGTGGACCACCAGTTGCCGGCCAGGGCGTCCCATGTTTGCCAGGTGTTCGTTTGAACCGGGCCAATGGTCAGCGGTTCAAAAACCAGGCGTCCCTGCCAACTGGTTGTGCCATCGCTGTCGTCGTAATCCACATTAAACTGCAAGGCAATGGCTTGCGGGGCCATGTTTTGGTAAGTCGAATAACTCAATAGGGTGATGTCGGCAAACCTCAAGCCCGGATGGAGCTGGGTTCCGATGAGCACCCCATCGGTTGCCGCTCCCAGTGCGAGATGCGCGCTGCCGGCGCCAGCCGGCGGCACTGCCGGGCCCATCACAAACTCCGAGGTTACCGTGCCGGGGCCGGGAACCGTTTCGTCAAGAAAACCCCAGTCGGGATTGCTTTCATCTACCGTAACCGTGGTTTGAGCAAGCCCATGGCCGGCCCCGAAAGCCAGCAGGGCGAAGCAAAGTGCAAGGATGGGTCGAAATGCGACTTTCGCGAAGCAGAGCCTAATCATGGCCGCCTCCCTAAATAGTTTATTCTGAACCCCATGAGCATAACACGGCCCGGGCTTTCTTTTGCGATGTTGCCCGCACGGGAGGGCGGATTCGGAAACTGGGCGTTGCTGCCTAACATTTCCTGCAATGAAGATAGTGAACCAGGCTGGGTAGCCAGGATCTCGAAAAGGCGGCCAATAGAAGAATTGCCTTTTCAGTAGGGTTCTCCAACAACCAGGCTTTGGTTGAGCGAGAGAATGTTCTCGCCCCTCATACCCTCCCAGGCGCGAAATCTCGATCGGCCTGCCCAAGAATGCGCGGACGGCGGCGGTCCCCTTCACCAATGGCGGTGAAAAAAATGTTGACATGAGCCTTCAATATGTATATAACTTTTTGGTTATGGAACTAAATGGTTATAAAAAAGACTTTCAAAGCCTCGATGCGGTTTTTGGCGCGCTTGCCGATCCCACGCGGCGGGCGATTCTGTCACGGCTCGCTGCCGGCGAGGCGCCGGTGAATGAGATTGCGGCGCCCTTTGAGATGAGCCAGCCCGCGGTTTCGAAGCACTTGAAAGTACTGGAACGCGCGGGACTGATCGAGCGGGATGTGGACAAACAGCGCAGGCCGGCGCGATTGAAAGCTGAGCCCATGGCGGCCGCCGTGAGTTGGCTTGAGGAGTTCAAACGGTTCTGGTCCTCGAGTTTCGATCAACTCGATGGCCTTTTGGAAGCGTTAAAAAATGCTGAGATGAAGGGAGAAGAGAATGAGTAACTTGCCGACTTATGTGCTGGAGCGGTTGTTTGAGGCGCCGCGTGAACTGGTGTGGAAGACCTGGACCGATCCGGAGCTTTTGCCGCGCTGGTACGGGCCGGGAGTGGAGACGATCATCCATGGCCTGGAACTGAAACCCGGCGGGCTATGGCTCTTGGAAATGAAATGGGGCGGGAAATCAAACTATCAGAGGGCGGAGTATGCCGAGGTGACTCCGCCAGAGCGCTTGGTCTGGTTACACTCTTCCACCGATGCTGATTGGAACGTCATTCCCTCTCCCATGATGGCGGATTGGCCCAAGGTGCTGCTAACAACGGTAACCTTTGAGGAGGTTGGCCACCATACCAAGATGCGCCTGACCTGGATTCCACACGAGGCCAGCGAGAAGGAAATTGCCTGTTTTTCCGCCGCCTTGGCCGGCATGGACAAGGGTTGGGGCGCTGGAATGAAGTTGCTCGAAGAACTCCTGGCCGAATTGCGGACTTGAAGCGATTTCGGATTCACAAACTCTCTTTTGTTGAGAGTTACCCTTGCGGCCAACGGATGCTTGGCTCATGATCCGTAGGAGAATGCCGGGTTTTCCAGTTGGCGGGTTGCGTCTGAACTCGCTCCCAGGGTGGCTCCGGCAGGGCTTCAATCCCATACTTTGCCGGTTTGCAGAAGTCCATGGGAGCGGTTCGCCGCGTGGCGCAAAAGAGGGTCGGGATGGTCCAATAGTCCAGCCAATTCCTCGGCTATCAAAGGATCGGGGAACAGAACCTTGCCGAGGGTGTAGGCCGCGGCAACGCGCAGGATATTGGGCGTGTCGATGAGGAATTCGCCCTCGCGCTCGATGAAGGAAAACGCCTGCTTTTGAAAGAAATAGCCCAAATCAGCCTCATGGAATCCCAGCAAAAAGACCAGATCGGGAATTGAAATTTTTAAATTGGGCCTGGATTCTCGTTGCAACTCCTCCAACAGATGCTCCCGCAGCATACCGAGGTAGTGATTTTCGAACTCCAGGGCCAACAGGCAAATATCCTTGAGTTTCCTTTGCTCCATTTCGCCCTCGGGCACCTTGTAATCCCACTCATCGCGGCAGAGATGCTCCACATCCTCTAAAAAGGCTTGCCAAGGATCTTCGTCACGAGAGCGGAAACTTTCCATACACTCCCTTTTGCTGAAGACAGGGAGGCCTGTTTCCAATGCGATCATCGACATGGCGGTGCGGGAGGCAATATTGATGAGAGATTTGGTGCCCTGACGTTGGTTTTCGCCGAAAGCGCGCGCCGCGCGTTTGGCATAGCCGTAAAAAGGCATGTTCGCATCGGGTACGGAGAGGGGAAATACCAGTTCGGGCGGATTGCCTCGGGCGCGGAAGATAAAATTCAGGGCGTGAAAGCCCAAAAGCTGCACGGCCTCGCCGGCCATGGGTTCGCAATCGGAGGCGAAATCTTCGCCATACAGGGTCTGTCCATAATCGCGAACATTGGGATAACCAAGACGTTTGAGCTGAGGGTAGGAAAAGGGTTTGAGATCCAAGTCCACCGGGCTGATTTGATTGCATCGCGTCTTGGCGCGCCAAAACGCCGCGTACTCCTCCGCGTCAAGAGGTTGCTTGAATATGATGTATATGTCGATGTCGCTGGTTCCCACGGCATGATGGGCCATATAACTGCCCGTGAGGATATAGGCCTTGATTTTTTCGGGGAACAGCATTTCGAAGACGCCCACGAGCCCCTGAAGAATGCGGTCTACCAATGGGTTGCCGCTGCTTTGGCTCAACTCGATGTCGGTCATGAGCGATTCCTTTTTGGGAGGTGAAAATTTAGCGGATTCAAGGGGAAGAAGAGGCGAAAGCCATGGGCCTTGCCGAAAAAGATTGCGGCCGCCAGACTCCGAGAGGGCGGGTGGCAATTCCGGCGACCCCCAGTATAGAACAAGCATGGTTTAAAGGAACGCAAAAATTAATTGCGATGAAAAAATGCCATCTTCCGAATCTTAAAAACCATGCTTGGTTTTTTATGGTTTGGACGGTTGCCCGAGCTCCTTACGCGGCGTGAAAAAGTCAGCAGTTTTTCTGAAGCCCAAGCTTTGGAGCGGTGCCGAGCGACCCGGATAGGTCACGGAATATTACTGGGATTTTTGGTATTTCACTTCACCGCCGACGATGGTGTACAGCACCTCGGCGCTCGGGATCTGATCCTCAGGGATGGTCATGATGTCTTTCGACAGGACGACGACGTCGGCCAGCTTGCCGACTTCGAGCGAGCCCTTGAGCTTCTCCTCGAAAGCACCGTATGCCGCATGGATGGTGTAAGACTTGAGCGCCTCTTCACGACTCATCTTCTGGTCGGGATAGAAGGCCTCGCCGGTGCGCATCAGACGGGTGACCGCGGAGTGGAAGTTGGCGATGGGGTCGACGTCCTCGACCGGCGCGTCGGTGCCG
>JBGTRP010000223.1:0-9302 GCA_041940685.1 Acanthopleuribacteraceae bacterium | reverse complement strand
TTTCCGAGCCTCATCGAGCCGACCTGGCTACCCGTTTCCATCTCTCGCCAAGTGAACTGGGCGCGGCGGTTCGGATGGCCGACCGCCAAGCCCATTTGAGTCCCGATCGGCCCCGTGGCGATCGGATCGAGCAAGCCTGCGCCGCGATTGCGCGCAAGCGCAGTTACCGCTTCGCCGATATCGTGAATCCCAAGCGAGGTCCGGAAGACTTGGTGCTGCCCAATGGGCTTCATCGCCAGGTGATGGAGATTCCAGGCTTTTACCGTGCCGCTTTCCAGGTAGACGAGGTGTGGGGTTTTGGCCGCCTGTTGACCGGTAAGGGCGGCATCAAGGTATTGTTCAACGGCGATTCCGGGACCGGCAAGACACTGGCCGCTGAAATTATTGCCCATGCCCTGCGTTTGCCGCTGATTAAAATCGATCTGGCGCGTATCGTTTCCAAATGGCTGGGGGAAACCGAAAAAAACCTGGAAGCCGCCTTTGCCGAGGCCGAAAGCGGGCATGGCGTGCTTTTTTTCGACGAGGCGGATGCGCTCTTCGGCAACCGCGGCGAGGTGAGCAAGGGATCCGATCGCTACGCGAACCTGGAGGTCGCCTATTTGTTACAGCGCCTGGAAGCCTTCGGCGGCTTGGCGATTCTGGCGAGCAACCTGCGCGACAACATGGACAGCGCCTTTATTCGCCGCTTTCAGGTAATTCTCCACTTCCCCAGGCCCGCGCGCCCCGAGCGTCTCCGTATTTGGGAAATTGCCTTTCCCCGGAATGCGCCGCTTTTGGATGTGGATCTGGATCTGTTGGCTGGCCTGGACCTGACCGGCGGCGGCATCGTGAATGCGGCCCGCACCGCGGCTCTGCTCGCCGCGGACGCGGGCGAGCCCGCGATCACCATGCAGCACGCCATCGAGGCCGTGGCGCGACAGTTCCGACGGGAAACCCGCATCCTGACCCCCGCCGATCTCGGCGTCCACGCCCATCTATTAAACGAGGCCCGGCATGAGATTCCCGTTTGAACCGACAATGCGCGCGGAGCTTTGATCCATGCGGCCCCGTCGAATTCGGCGCGTGGTCCCGCGCGGCTTTGTGCGGGGTAAATCTGTTGCGGCGCCCATGCGCCGTGTCGATCCGACCACGAGACCCGCTCGCACAGGGGACGACGACGGCGATAACGTTGTTCAACTAGGCAACAGCCTCCTCGCCGCCTCGGAACCCGATCGCCTACCCGTTCGGATGCTTTCCTCGGCCGGGGATTCCAATTTGGTGGCGATGAATCGCGGGCGAATGCGGCGGGATGGGGAACCCGAACCGCCCGTGGATCAGGTAGCCGTTCTCGCGCAACAAGACGCGGCCACGCTCCAAGGCGATGGCCTGAAGGCGAAGCCATCCCCGCGAGACGAGGCTCTGGCGCGGGAGAAACAAGGGGTCCAAGCGCCTGACAGAGAAGACGAACAACGCCAAAAACAGGAAAAGGACAATCAGGCCAAACAAATCCTAAGCAACAAACAGGAAGCCCAAAAGGCTGGTGCGGATCAGGACAAGGATCTCAACAAAAAGGAGGAGAAACCCAAGCAACGCAAACCGAACATCGCGACCGCACGGGCGCAATTGCGCGCCTGGCGTTCCAGCAACAGCCAGGCCACCGCGGCCATCCCGAAACCCGGACTGGGCGCGGCTGGCGATGCGCCCGGGCGTATCGGAAAAAAAGGCAAGGCAGCCGTGGGGGCCCAAAAGAAGGTGGCCCAAAAGATTCCCGAGGATGCGCGCAAGGCCGCTAAAAAACCAAAACCCAAGGAACCTTTACCGCCGCTCAAGGATAACCCGGTCACCAAGGCCGACGAACTGGTCAAACCCAAGCTGGACCTGCGCCTGCCCGACCAAACCATGCCGGACCTGACCAAAAGCCCGCGGGGCACCTTGCCGAAAATGGGGGACCGTCCCCAGCCGGAGTCGCCGCCACCCAAACCGGGTGAAATGCCGGCGGCGCCCAAGGCGCCCGAAAACAAAAAAGACCAAAAAACCGCCGAGAAGCTCAAAAAGGCCGGAGAAAAGAAGCCGAAAGCCGATGCCAAGGGCAAAGGGAACCCACTTACGCTCAAGGATGAGCCTCCACCGCCCTCGCCGCCATTGCCTCCCGCGGCCAAGGACGCGGTCGGCGAGGTATTGGCCCGCTTGATGGCGGATCCCTCCGGCAAAGCCAAGAAGATGTTGGTGGAAGCGCGCATCGCGGCCTACCCCGGCGGCATCCTTCACGCCAAGTTTAAAAAGATTGGCGAGGTCGAGCTGCCCGGCATGACCGAGGCCCTGACCACCCAACTTCAGATGGTTGCCGAGGAAGCGGGCATCGCCGACAAGGAGCTAAAAGAAAAGGTAAAGGCCTTTCAGGAATCCCTCAAAAAGGACAAGGACAAAACCCAGAAAGACTTGGATGAAAAAACCAAGCAACAAAAAGACGAGCTTAAAAAGGTGGGTCAGGATCAGCAGGACGCGGTCGCGGGTGGCCGCCAGGCCCTGGCGGTCCACAATCAGAACCAGGTGGCCGCGGCCGGCGGCAAACCCGATCCCGCGGTCATCAACAAACAGCGCCGCGACCTCAAGAGCCGCATCAGCAAGGTGGTCGGCCGCGCGGTGGGCAACTATGGCCAGGCTCTCAAACGTAGGCAATTGGGACTCTCCCGTTTAGGCGCCATTCAGAAATTGGCCTACAAAGCCGCCGTTCAGAAAGACAAAAAGGCGATCCGCGAGGAGGCCGGCGACCTCACCAACAAGTCCAACAAAGAGAAATTGGCTTACAAGCTGAAGCAGGCGGAAATCGATACCTGGGGAGGGGCGCGCGAACGGGCGGTGGGCAGGGCCGCGGGGGGCCTCAAGCTGGATGCCGGCGAGGCGGCTGATGCCAACAAAAAAGCCGTGCGCGATGCGGGCAGAGAGGCGCGCGGCCTGATCGACGCCTGGGCCGACGATAAGCTGGGCATTGAGCAGAGTTGGTGGGAAAAGCTTTGGGCCTGGATCACCAGTTGGTTCGAGGAAGCCGAGGCCGAGGCCGAGGTTTGGGAACAAGAGCGGGCCAGCGACACCAAAAAAGCCATCCTCACCGATTTCGCGGT
Source organism: Acanthopleuribacteraceae bacterium (assembly GCA_041940685.1). GTDB lineage: Bacteria > Acidobacteriota > Holophagae > Acanthopleuribacterales > Acanthopleuribacteraceae > JBGTRP01. The sequence continues at coordinate 6,201 of JBGTRP010000223.1, read as the reverse complement.
ATTGCAACAGTTCCAGCAAAAGTACGGAACCGATCTCAAGCAAGTCACCGAGGAGCAGCTCAAGGGTCTGAGCGAGCAACAAAAGGCGGTGATTCGAGCCTTTTACAGCAAGGGCGGCGGCAATCCGATTACCGCGGTGGCCGCGGGCTTGGAGAAACGGCTTTCCCTCTTTTTCCGGCCCCAGTTGTTCAAACGCTTTGAAAATGAGCTACCCGAGGTGGATGCATCCCGTTGGGAAGACCTGGAACTCGTGGCGCAGACCCAGGGCAGCTTCGGCGCATTCCATATCTGCAAGGAAATGTACGCGGCCATGTTTGGCGGCATCACCGGTTGGGGCACGGATGAGGACCGCATCTTCGCCGCGCTCGGCGGCCTGACCAAGCTGCAGGGCATCACCGTGCGCAAATGCTACAGAAATGTCTATAAGCGCGATCTGGATGATGACATCGACAGCGAACTGGGCGGGGAGGATTATCGCCGCGCCATGAGCCAGTTGGACGGCGACAAGATCACCGCGGCGGTCACCGAGCTTTACCAGGCCATGCATGGAGGGTTGACCGGCTGGGGCACGGATGAAGACGCCATCATGCGCGTGATGCGGGGCAAATCGCCCGAGGAAATCGAGGCCATTAAGCGCAAGTACAAGCAGTTGCACGGCGAGGACCTGGAATCCGAGTTCAAGAGCGAAATGAGCTCCCATGATTTGGGTAAGGCGAACGCCTTGCTGGATGGCGATACCGCCAAGGCCGACGCCATCGCCCTCGACCAGGCCATGCGCGGCGGTTGGACCGGATGGGGCACCGACGAGGAGGCCATCAATAAGGTTTACGCGGATATTCGCAAGGAAGTGGAGGCCGAGGCCGCGTCCAAGGGTTGGGACACCAAGCGCATGGAGGCCGAGATTGCAAAGCGCAAGCTGATGGTCGAGCAATCTTACAACCGCAAATACGGCGGCGATTGGAAAGATTCCGATGAATCGGCCCTGCGCCAGGCTTTCAAATCCGAAATGGAAGGCCCCGAACTGGATCTGGCGAATGCGCTGGCCGACAACGACCGCATGAAGGCCGACCAGGCCCGCATCGCCGTGGAGGCCAAGACCAGTTGGTTCTACGTGGACGACGATGTCACCGACAAGGTGTTGGAGAACCAGTACACCCGTGCGCTCGACGAGGTCAAACGTGACGGGAAATGGTCTGAAAAGCAGAGGAAAATTCGCGAGGAAGGTCGCAAGAAAGGACTCTCGCCCTACGAAATCGATGCCCAGATCCGGGCCGAGTTGGCCAAGTTGGAAAACCAGGCCAAGCTCAAGGCCAAGGGTTACATGACCCAGCTCGAGCAGGGCTACAACCAGCAGTATGGCGGCTACAAGAGCAATCTTCGGGATGTGGTCGGCTACGAACAGCAACGCAAGAAAAAAGACGGAACCACCGACAAGACCCATATCCGCAACAAGGCCTCCGAACTGCTGGATAGTGGCGGCTACCTGGAGCCGCATCTGCGCGCCTATTACGCCATGGACGGGGTGGGCACCGACGAGGAAGAGCTCAAGAAGTCGCTCAAGGGCAAGACCGCCGCGGAGATCGCGGAGATCAAACGCAAATACAAGCAAATGACCGGGCGCGAACTGACCGATGATATCGAGGGCGATACCTCGGGTCGGGAAAAACAGGAATTGCAATGGTCTTTGCGTGGCGTTCCCGAAAACGCGGAACAGGAATTCCAATTGGCGCAGGACAAGATGGATTGGGAATTGAAGAACCAGTCCGGTTTCCTGGCCGGCAAGGAAAAGGAAGTTCTGCAGAACCGCATGGACGCCATGAAGCGCGATTTCGCGATCGTCTCCAAAATGGATCCCAAAATGTCGCCGGCCGAAAAGGCGCGCGCTTGGGATAAGTTCCGTAACCGTTCAGGCGATGTGAACAGCGCCATCGAGGGCTTTGTGGAGCAGTCCAACGCGGTGGTGGATACGCTGGCCTCAGCGGCCGCCATTACCGCAACCATTATTGTGGTGATCGTGGCCGCGGTGCTTACCGGCGGCGCCGCGGCCGCGGGCGCGCCCGCTGTCTTCGCCGCGTTGGGCAGCGCGCTCTCCAGCGGTACGGTGGCCGCTACCGCCGCCGTGGCCGCGGCCGCGGCAACCGTCGCGGTCAAGGCTTCCATGAAGGGCGACGCCTATGGCTGGGAGGAAATGGCCGTGGACGCTGCGGTGGGCGGCGTGGACGCGGTGGTTTCCTTCTACACCGCCGGCATCGGCGACAAGCTGCTCAAGGCCGGGCGGGCCGGAACCCTGGCCAGTCAAGGCCTGCTGGGCAAGGGATTCAAGGCCATCGGCGGCAAGCAGCTCGGCAAGATGGCCATCGGGCCCAGCCGCATGGGCCGCATGCTGGCCCATGGCGTGGCCGAGGGCGCCGAGGGTCTGGTCTCCAGCTTCCCCAGCGCGCTTACCGGCAACCTGCTCAACGACAAAAATTGGGAGAAGGGCAACGCCTTCCTCAATATCACAACCGGAACGCTGATGGAGACCGGCATGGGCGCGGTGGTCAGCGGCGGCATGGGCACTCTGGGCGGCATCGCCAAGTACAAACCCAAAAAGCCGCCAACCCGGCCCACGGGCGATATTCTGGCTCACCAGCCCTCGCTCAAGGACCGCGCGGCCGCCTGGAAGGCGTTCAAACAGGAGAATCCGGGCGCGGACTTCAAAACCTGGAAAAAGCAGTTCGACGAGGGCGTCAGCCAAAAGCTGGCATTGGGCGATGCCGCCAAGAAACAGGAACGCGCCATGCGCAAGGAACTGCTGCGCGACATTCCCCCGGCGCAACGCAAACAGTTCGCCAAGGCCCCGATCCATGTGCTCAGCGATGCCGAATTCAAGGCGCTCACTGGGAGCGGTTCCGGCAAGGCCGTGGTGCTCTTCGAGAAGGGCAAGGCGCGCATCATTCTGCGCGCGGGCGCCGACATCAAGAAACTTCGCGAGGAGGGCATCCACCTGTTGCAAAGCGTGGAAAAGGAGACGCGCAAAAAGGTCGCCAAGCTGGACGAACGGGTGCTGCGCAACTGGGACAAGCTCAGCCTGGACAAAAAACTCGACCTCTACCAGACCAAGGTCGACCTGGAGATCGACGCCCATCAGCGCCTGATCAAGAGCTTGAAAGACGACCTCGACGCGGCCAACGACCCTGCTCTGAAAAAGGCGCTGAAACAACAGTTGGACGATGCCCAGCACAACCTTTCCGAACTCAACAAACGGATGCGCGAGGTCAAGAGCATCGGTCCCGATGAAAAGGCTCTAATCCATGCCGGTCACGAAACCGAGCCGCCCTATCTCGACAAGCCCGCGCGCTTATTCTCCAAAGAAAGCAAAACCCGCCAACTCAGAAAGAAACAGAAGGAATTAAGAGAGGCCTTGGAAGGCCAAATGGTAACGCGAAAAACCTATATCTCGGTTGAGGGTAAGGAGATAGAGGTCGATGTAGAATATGATTTAAAGAAGGAACTTGATGAATTAATTGATACAGTTCTATTAAAGGCCAGAAAAACTAAAAAGCCCTATTCTGAAACTATAAAAGACTGGGGATTGAAAGTCTCCCAATCTCTTGAAAACTTAAAAGATCGGCCTGAAGAGCTGTTAGACGCCCTGCATGCCTATAAGAGGCTCGCGGACATTGGTCCCAAATTTAATTTCTCAGAACAACTCAATATCGTAGACCTGGCCATGGACATGCAAAACCCGGCGAGGTTCTTAAATGACATTCACGCATTTCACAAAGCCGATGTCCTGAGCAACACCGATTTAGATACCCTTGCCAAGCAAATGAAGCAAATGAGTGGTGATCAACGAGTTGAATTTTTGCAAGGGGTTCGTCGTCAGTGGAACGAGGCTAAGGATATGGGACTCAATCCCCCCTTACTGATATTCTTCAAGGACCCGGTTGACAATCGCCTGGTGGTTCTCAAGAACACCGACGGCGCCGAATCTACCTACATGGCCGTGAAACACTACGACTACCCCGAACCTCCTCCCAATCATTATTACCAAAAACAAGGGGAGGAAGCCTATGCTTTATATGTCAGTAAAGGCGGAAAGAAAACCCATACCGTCGATTTCGACGATGATTTAAACCCGGTTCTGCGAGAGCTTAAAGCAGGCGAGGTTGTCAGTGACAAGGACGCCTTCCTGAAACGCAAGAACCGTTTGGCCAATAGCTCCAAATCCCTCGAGCCCGGTTTCAGTGATTTTGAAAAGCGAATGGATGTGTTTGATCGAGATCTCGGCAAGCTCGATGCCGCGGTTCAGACCGATATTCAGAAACAAATCAACATTGACAAGGGTGTGCTGCGAAACTACAAAAACGCCGTCAAGCTGATTTATGAACAGCTTCCCAGCAGTGAAAGGAAAGATTTTCTGGATCGAATTTTCAAGGGATTGGACAAGATTGGGGAAGCCGATAATGAAGGTGGCGTTCATGCCTTGACGCAAAGTATGTACCGCCGCTTCAGAAAAAACGTCCGCAAGGAGATCGAAACCTTTGTCGGCGGTCTCGATTCACAAAAATTATCCGTTCTCGACCCGGATACCCAAGAGATGGTTCAGAAACGCGTGCTCGATTTGCTGTTGGATTCGGCGCCCAACGAATCGGCCAAGGGGCATATTCTGACCGCATACCGGGGAGGACGGTTGTCGGGTTCGAGCAACGTTGAATTGTTGGATAGCGTCCCCTCGTTTAATATGAAAAGTATCGCAAAGCAGGTGGATGGCGATGCGACACTCAAGGCGGAACTTGACGGAGTCGCAAAGGAGGGCGTGGATCTATCGAGCAAGGGGAGCGCCAAAAACAGAAAGCCCGATGGCGTGTTAAAAATAAAGAAAGCCTATAGGAATAAAAGCGCACCGCGAGGTTTGGGCGAATTCGTCATCGACGACAAGGCTGGATTAAAAGCATTCAAGCCCAAGCAGGCAGTTGATTACGCCATGGCCTATCTGTCCGGCACCATGGGCAATGCCAAAGGGGTGATCTATATATGCGACAGTTTGGCCAGCGCGGAGGAGGCTCGGAATGCCTTGGAAAGGATTTTTAAAAAGGACTTCCTGAATCGCAGGGATGGTGGCATCTTTGTGGCCTATTTTGACGATAATGGGGACCTCGCATGGTACCCGTAGCAATAGGAGTTGAACCCCAATCATGGATCGTTTTGAAAATTTTCCAAAGAGACTATGTCTGGAAACCATATTACCGGGTGAGTTCGCCTTTACCGAGGTTTCTGAGCGCTGTTGTACCCTGAGCACGGCGGCCGGTTTCGAGGCGCCGTCCCAAGAGGTCCGCTTTGAGCCCGTGCAAATTTCAGATGAAAAAGCCCCCGTCTTGAAGGGCGTACTGTCGGGGAATTCCCATCAAAGCGGGGAGTTAAGACTCGGAACGGGTGTCCGCGTCAACATCTTTCGAGATGAGGATCGTTGGATTTGGAAGCCCTATATCAACGTGGAGGCGGTTTCGCCCGAGGGGATTTCGCGCTACCTCCGGTTGGCAACCGACTTTTGCCGGCTGCTTTTGGATGAGGGGCTGCTGATAGGCGCGAGCCTTACGCGCCACACGAAATATTGTGGCGGCATTCCCGAGGTGCCTTTGGTTGAGAACAACTGCCATCTCATCCTGGTAAACCAGGCCGAGGTGAGTCAATACTATGAACACGAGGATTCTTTCTGGAATGGATGGGAGAAAATTGCTCATGACGAAAACATGTACCTATTGGCGCGGGCGCTTGATGCCGCCGGCGATCTCGAATTTCTCAAAGCAGTACAAGGCCACCAATGGGCCATGGCCCGCGCTGCCAAGCCCGGCAAGACCATTTACGAATATTTCGAGATCGTAAAGGAAACAGCGCATGTTTTTTCGGGCGGGCCTGAATACCTGAAGGCGGTCGCCTATTTACCCGACAAGAAAACCATGGAAATGTCCTGTTATGTCGAAGAACCCGGGCACATCTCTCCCCTGCAAATCTATCAGGTCTTCCAACTTTTGGAAGAGGGCGCACTGCCCGATGGCCGTCCTTTGCAAACCATCCGGATCGTGTTTCCCGAAAAGGCCATGGCCGACCGCGAAAAGCGGCCCCTGCTGGACATAGGAGCCCGTGTTTTTTTCGAGAATAGCGAAGGCGACCTGGTTGAAATTACCGAGTAACCGTGGAGCGCGCTCAGCATGAGTA
>JBGTRP010000222.1:0-9323 GCA_041940685.1 Acanthopleuribacteraceae bacterium | reverse complement strand
TGAAGCTTGAGCGGGGGTTCGGAGATGAAAAATGAACCGACCCATGGGACATTACCCCTATCTCCTTGTGAGGGCTCCGGGTATTTTTCCTTTGCCGGGCCCTCGCTCGCCCCCGGAACCCGGGCAACTGGAATCATGCCTCGATTGGCTTGGCGCCCCCGGCGGGGTCCACGGCTGGGGCGCGGCCCGGCTATAGTTTTTTGGCCCGGGCACGTTGCCATTCGAAGGACAGATAGGGATTGGCGGACACGGCCGATGCCATCGCCTTCTCCCTGTCTACCTCGTGATTGTGCGGCAAGCTGGCCAAAGCCGCCATGGCCTCTGGTAAATCTTCCCGTTGGGCCAAGGCATCCGCCAGCCGCTCCAATCGATCTTCAAAACCCGCCACATCGCCTTTCCAGTCGGCATAAGCTATAAACCAGCGCGCCTCGGCGAGTAGGAAATAGGGAGACTCGGGTTGCCGCGCTAAGGCCTTGCCCAGATACTCGCGCGCTTTCGCCAGGGCTGGTCCCGGATCCTGGCCGGATTGGAGATGCCATTGGGATTCCAAGGTATGTAGGCGGCCTAGCGAACGATAGGCCTCCGCGTGGTCCGGATTGAGCGTCAGAATTTTCTGAAAGGCTTGCCGCGCATCCTCCAGCAGGATACTTGGGTCCTTGCCCTGGAGCCACCAAAGCTCCGCCCGCAAACGCTCTACACTTCCCAGAATGAGGTAGGCCTCGCTACCCGGCGATGCCGCCAACACCTGGCGCGCCCTTTCCTCGGCCCAGTCTAGCTCCTTTCCGGGCGATTCGCCCTGGCGGATGCGGTACTTGCCACGAAAGTAATGGGTAGTGGCCAGGTGATGCAATAGCGACCGGGTTTGCGAAACCCTCTCAAGGCCGCTTTCGCAGATAGCGATCGCCTTTTCAAAAAAAGGGTCGGGAGATTGGCCATGCTCCCAGGCATGCTGGGCCCGCAGGAGCCAGACCCAGCCGATTTGGCTGTAGAGACTGACGATTTTTGGATTGAGCTCCAGGCCTTTTTCCAATTGTGCCAAGGCGGCCGCGGTTAGCGCATCATCCAACTTCCCCATGCCGGGTCTTCCGTCTTGGGCGAGGCGCAACAGGGTGCGTGCCAACTGGTAGCGCAACACCACGTGGTTGGGATTGATCGCCACGGCCTTTTCAAGATAGCTCACGGCCTCACGTAGAGGAGGAATGGGGTCCATGCCGGTTTGCGAGGAGAGATGGTATAGACAGATGGCAAGACTATTGAGCCCTTCCAAGCCGTCGGGTCTGAGGCGTTCCGCGTGGCGCAGCGCCTCGATCGCACGGGTATAATCGGGCCGCGCATCCTCGCCGCGACGGCCTCGTGACTTGGCGAGGCTTCGATGCGCGGAACCCAGAAAAAAGAAGTAAGAATAGTCCCTTTTTTCGGGAGCCACCTTCTCCAAAGCCGCTACCGCCTTTGCCACTTTATCCTCAGAAGCGGTGTTCTGATCGTTCTGCCATTGGGCCCATTGCCAGTACAGCGCGCCCAACTCCAAATAGGTCTGAGATGTTTGGAGATCACTTGCTAATGCGCGGTTGGCTGCCTCCACCGCGGAGGCCAGTTCTCGGGTTGGGTCTTTGCCCTCGATGCGCAGGCGCAGGGCAAAGTTGCGCCGCAAACCGGCTTCCTGCAGCAAGGCCTCTCCATCGTCGGGTAACACCTCCCGGACTTGAGCCAAAATATCCAATCCCCGTTCCAAATATGCCGCGAGCTCTTCGCGGCCGTACATGTCCATCGACATCAGTTGTTGTAACGCCCGGGCCATGGCCTTGTAGGTGGTCGGGTCGCTTTGTCCGATTTCGATCGTCTCGAGGTAGGCATCCAGAGAACGATCAAAATATTCGCGCGCCAACTCGGTTTTCCCCGCGGCGCTTTGCTCCATGGCCCAGTCACGGTAGATGTCCGCCTCTAGGCCCCGCGCCTCATAGAACCAGGGCCGGTTGGCGAGGACCTCGGCAAGAGGCGCTAGAGCATCCTGGTAACGGCCCTCGAAATAGGCAATCAGACCGGAAAGGTATTGGGCGGAAGCGGCCTCGCTGGACTGAGCCAGTTTCAGAAAGTCCAAGGCGGGATCCCGCAGTTGGACCCGCGCGGTCTCCTCCTTTTTTGCGCGCTCCTCGGCATCCTCGATGCGCCGCGCGGCCTCCAACTCCCGGCGGTAAAGGTTGCTGTAAGCCAAGCCGAGGGCATAGGCGACCTCGGGTTCCCGGTCACCCGATCGCCAGGCCTGGTCCAGGTAACCGCGCGCGGTTTCCGTTCGGCCCAGAACCAGGTAACCCCATCCCAAGGCATAGTTCCCGGGTCCGCGCGCCTGACTGCCGCCTCGCGCCATACGCCCGCGGACAAGGTCCATTCGTCTCAGTAACTGGTCGTGGAGAGGGCGAATATCGTGGCGGCGAGTGAGGTAGGCGTGGCGGGCGAGCGCTTCCACCTCCTTGACCTGACCGGTCAACTCTCGCGCGAGGCGCTCCCGCGAGGAGGCCCGCCATGCGCCCCAACCCAGGGAGAGGAAAAGAAGGAAGATGGCTACAGCGCTGATGGAGGCGACCAGCTTGTGCTTGTTGAGCCATTTTCCCAAGCGGTAGATTTTGCTCGCGGGTCGAGCGAGGATCGGTTCGCTATTGAGATAGCGGCGCAGATCCTCGGCGAGGGCATGCGCCGACTCATAACGGTCTTCCCGCTTCTTTTCCAGGCATTTCACCACGATGGTCTCTACATCTTTGGGCAGGCCAGGCGCCAACTCCCTGGGTTTGCGCGGTTCCTTGGCGAGGATATCCAAAATGAGCGAGCTGAAGGAAGCATTGGCAAAGGGCGGCTGGTCCAACAAAAGGTAGTAGAGCGTGGCGCCCAATCCGTAAACATCGGTGCGGCGGTCCATGTTGATCTCGCCGCGCGCCTGTTCGGGCGCCATGTAACAGGGCGTTCCCAGGATTTCCCCGGTTACGGTCAGGTCATCGTCAGCGGCCACGCGCGCGAGCCCGAAATCCAGCACATAGGGTTTGAGCTCGCCGCCACTGGTTTGCTCCAACATGATATTGCCGGGTTTGAGATCGCGGTGGACCAGTCCCGCGCGATGCGCCGCGTGCAAGGCCTCGGCGGACTTTTGCATGACCAAAAGCTTCTGCTCCAATGTCAGGTCATCCGTCATATCCGCCAAGGAGTCGCCCTGAATAAGTTGCATGACAATATAGGGTCCCTGTTCGCCTTCTCCAACCTCGTAAAGCTTGCAGAGATGCTCATGCTCGACGCTCGCCTGGGCGCGCGCCTCGCGGATGAAGCGCGCCACCTGTTCGGGGCTGCCGCTCTTGAGGAATTTGATTGCCACGCGACGGCCCAGCCGCAGGTCCTCGGCCTCGAACACCTCGCCCATGCCGCCCTTGCCCAGCATCCGGACCAGCCGGTAATGCCCCAGCACCTCGGTTCCGGGCCGGCGCGCGCCGGGCGGCTCGCCGGAAGAGTTTCCAGGCTCAAGGGTTTGATCCTCCGGTCTGGAAACGGTGAGCTTCTCTTCCTCCGGTAGGCCGCCGGGTTTCCTTTTTCCCTGATTCCCGACCATGGAGACCCTCAATCGCCTTGGGTGGCCTTGGTCGCCGGGCATTGCAAAGCCGCCTTAGCGCTCAAATTTTTCCTCTTACATTGGGTTTCTGAAACGCCTGGGCAGCGGTGTTCAAAGTCCAGAGCCCGGTTACGGATTGAATTCTATCGTGGAGACATTGCCGATGGCGGGCTCGGCGCCGTTGTTGAAGACGAAGGCCACGCCGGTGAGCGGCTGGCCGTCTGAACTGGCAACCATGTAGACATCGCCGCTCCCTTCCGGAACCAGTGTGTTGGCCACCGTGGCAAAGGGGCGTAGAGGCGGCATGTTGGCGAGGGTGGCGGCGTCTTCCTTCACCAGGTTACCGGCCTGATCGTAGAAGCGCAGGGTCACATTGGCGGGCGCATCGCCCACGTTCACCACCACGGGCGCGGAGGTGAAGTCGTTGGACAAGGGCAGGTAACCGAACAGGATTTCCCGGCCGAACCGGGGCGAGTCCTGCTCGTCCAAATGGACGCCCACTCCCTGAGAGGGGGAACGGCCGGAAGCCGTGACCAGATTGTTGGTCACCCATCGGGCGGCGAGCTGGTTGTTGTTGGATGTGGCCAATACCGCGTAGCCCGAACCGTCGCCCAGTCCGGGAAACAGGGTGGAGGCGAATTCGTTGAGAAAACCGCCCGGTGGGATGTTGCGCGTCACCATTTCCGAATTGCCGTCCTGCCTGCGCGCCAACAATTGAACCGAGGCGGCCGTGTCGCCGAAGTTGTTAACCACGATAATGCTCTCGAACAGGTCGTTGTTGGAAACCCAGGGCAGCAACAACCGGGAGCCGTTGCCGCTGTCGTCCTCCGTGTCGACGCCGGTGACATTGCCGATGGAGGGCTCGCCGCTGTTGTTGAACACGAAACCCACGCCCGTGATGGTTTGGCTCGTCGAGGTCGCGATCATGTACACGTCGCCGCTCCCCTCGGGCACCAAATTATTGGCGGCCGTTGCAAAGGGGCGGTTGGGCTCCAGGTCCATCAGCGTCTGGCCGTCGGAGAACACCAGGTTCCCATCGCTGTCGTAAAAATCGAGCGTGACATCGGTTGTCTCGGCGCCCACGTTCACCACCACCGGCGCGGAGAAGAGCGATTCGGAAAGCGGCAGATAGCCAAACATCAACTGGTCCCCGGCGCGCTGTTTGGCGGAGATGGAGGGATGGAGCATGTTGATGGCCACGCCCTGGGAGGGCGAAAATCCGGTCGCCGCGGCAAGGCTGTAGGTGACCCAACGACCCCGAACCAGTGGAGATTCGGAAATCAAGCGCAGGGAGTAGCCTCCGCCATCGCCGAGTTCGGGGAACAAGTTGTCGGTGGTGTCGCTCAAAAACCCGCGCGCCGGAATGGTCCATACCCGGGAATGGAACTCTCCCTCGTTGCGCACCGCGGATAACCACACCAGCGTATCCGTGTCGCCGTAATTGTTGGCCACGATCACGCTGGCGAAATTCTGGTTCTGTGAAATCCAGGGGTAGACCAGCCGCGTTTGCGGCTCCACCACCTCAAAGCTGACGCTGGATGTGTTGTTATCCGGAACGGGGTCGAAAAGGTCGCTTGAAACCGTTCCCGTCAGCTCGTAAACCCCCGTGTTTGCCGCGTAAAAGCGAACCGCGACACCCGTTACCTCGAAACGGTCCACGGTTCCCAACTCGCAGGTTACCTGGCCGTTGGCTACCTCGCAGGGCAAGGTCGCGGAATGGGGAATCAGCCCCTCAGGATAGTCGATCACCACCACCGTACCCGGCGCCACCAAGGGTCCCCCTCCCGCGGTGCTGGTGTTGTCAACCTCAAATAACACGTCGGCAACCGTGCCCCGCAGTACATTGTAATCATCGGCGCGTTTGGAGCGTCGAATGGGCAGGTCGCAGTTTTGATTGGGAATTTCGTTGTCGTAGTTTCGCGGTAAATAGGAGCCGTCGATATCGCTATCGTCGCCGATGAGCAGGTAACCATCCAGGTCTCCGTCGAAAATATCTTGAAACTCGGGGGTGAAACATCCCACCACGAAAAGGGACATGCGTCCTTCTTCATCCGAGGCAATTAGGCTTCCGACCAAGCATCCAGCCAAAAAGCTCAAATAAGCAATTTTTTTCATGGCGCCAACCTCCATCCGCAACAATACAGGGGAGGATAAACCGGAAAGAAGCCCGAATCGGTTTGCCGATCAGCCACGGTTCATCCGCCATCCCGCTGGTTCGCGGTCACTTCTCATTATGACAGCTACCCACCAGTATACACCCAATGGCAACGCGGCGGACCCGGCTTCTTTATTGGTACAGGGAACCGGAGAGAATTCAGCTTCCAAGAATCAGCTTGGCGATGGTATTCAACTGCATGAAAGAGGTGCCCTCGTAGATTTGCCCGATCTTGGCGTCGCGGAAATATTTCTCGGCCGGATATTCCTTGGAGTAACCGTAGCCGCCAAACAGCTCCAGCGTGCGGGAGGCGATTTGGTTGGCGGCCTGGCTGGACATGTACTTGGCAATGGCGGCCTCGCGGATAAAGGGCTTGCCCGCGTCTTTCAAACGCGCCGCGTTGTATACCAGCAGCTTCGCGGCCTCGTACTCGCATTCCAGCTTGGCAATTTCATGCTGGACCGCCTGGAAGGAAGCGATGGGTTTGCCGAACTGGACCCGTTCCTTGGAATAAGCGATGGCCGCGTCCAGGGCGCCCCGCGAAAGGCCGATCATCTGGGCGCCGATGCCGATGCGGCCCTCGTTTAGGGTTTCGATGGCTACCTTGTAGCCCTTGCCCACCTGGCCCAACACATTCTCCCGCGGCACGCGCATGTTCTCGAAAAACAGCTCCAGGGTGGAGGAGGCGCGGATTCCCAGCTTGTTCTCTTTCTTACCCTTGTTGAAGCCCTCGAAACCTTCCTCCACCACGAAGGCGGTAATGCCCTTGTAACCCTTTGTGGGATCGGCATTGGCGATCAGTACAAAAATCCCGGCTTCCATGCCGTTGGTGATCCATAGTTTGCTGCCGTTCACCAGGAAGTGGTCGCCGCAATCCTTGGCCGTGGTTTTGAGAGCGAAGGCGTCGGAACCGGAGGACGGCTCGGAGAGGCAATAGGCGCCGACCGTGTCTCCGGCCAGGCGTGGCAGGTACTTTTCACGCAAAAAGGAGCTGCCCCAGTTGAGAAGGGCGTTGTTGACCAGGGTGTTCTGGACGTCCACCAGTACGCCGCAACTGGGGTCGAAACGCGAAAGCGCCTCGATCACCAAAATCGAGTTGAAAAAGCTCGTGCCCAGCCCCCCGAGTTCCTCGGGAACCTCGATCCCCATATAATCGTGCTCAAAAAAGGCCTTGACCAACTTCGGGTCCATTTCTTGGGCCTCATCCATTTCCATGGCGCGCGGCTTGATGCTTTCCTCGGCGAATTCCACCACGGAATCGTAAAGCATCTGTTCTTCTTCGGATAATACGGTCAAAGCTTCGATGGACATGGCCCTTCCTCTCCTCAATTCCAATGCTTGGTTTTCGTTCTTACCCGGACGCCGGTAGCCCTGCCGCGAGGAATGCCAAGGTTTGGCGTCAATCTTCGTCAATCAGGGGAAGGGGAAAATGGTTCTTCCAATCTCGCCCGCTCGCGCGGGGAACACCCGGGCGCCTCTGGTCCGAGAACAGCCTATCTTAGCAGAAATGGACAAACGCGATAAAGCTTCGGGCAGGACCCGGGTCGAAATTCGAAGGGGGCTTTCGCCAGATTTCATGGTCATCGTTTGCCATGAGAAAACCAGGACCACATATTACTGAAAAAGGCGTGATATGATGAATCTGGGAGACTCAAGATGTTGGTAGTCAAGGTGCTGCAAAAGGTTGCGGAGAGAGGAAGCGCGATCGGCGTTCTTTTGCTTGTCCAGGTTTGGGTCGCCCACCATTGGGCTTCCGAACATCATGACAGTCATTCCGACCACCATCAACATCAACACGAATCCTGGGCCGGTCCGGGCCAAAAGCGCATCGACCATAACCATCATAATCACCGGCCGCATCAGGCCCGAGACCATGAGTTATCGCCGGTTCGCATAAAAAAGCCGATCCGCGGCGAATGTCCGTCGGTGGAAGTGATTTTCTCCAGGTGGGAGCTCGTCACTCCGCTCATGCCGCCCTCTCTACCGCCTTTTTCCGCCGAGAGTCCGGCCTGCGAATGGATCGCCCGAGCTCTTTGCCAGCCCCGCGCGCCTCCTGCCTCTTTTTTCGTCTGAAAAACAAAAATTTACGGACAAAAAAGTTACAAGGAGTAGTGCGACCATGGATAAGCTGTGCCTGCTAGCGTGTCTGATTCCGTGTTTCACCGGTTGTCAAACCGACCCCGGGGATGCGTCCCATGAACACGAGGAACCGGAAGCAACTCAAATCACCACCTGGAACCCGGAGATCGAGCTTTTTATCGAGCATCCGCCATTCGTGGCCGGTGAGCCCACCCGTTTCGTGACCCATGTTACCCATCTCGATGGGTGGCGGCCGAGAACGGAGGGTGAGATTCTCGTGGTTCTGTCAAAGCCGGGCGAGTCCCCCATCGAGATCCGCGATCCAACCCCGGCCAGGGATGGGATCTACATTCCCACGCTCACTTTCCCCCGGGCGGGAACCTGGGAAATTGAGGTTCGCGTGCCCATGGAGGACCGGATCAGCGTACAAAAGATTCCGGGCGTCAGGGTATACGAGTCCACCCACGACGCCGCCCATGCGCCGGCGGAAGAAAGCGCTGAAGAGATTTCCTTCCTAAAAGAACAGCAGTGGCGCATGCCGTTCGCGAGCCACGCGGTCGAGGAACAAATATTTCGGGAGTCCCTGAGCGCCAACGGCGCGATTGCGCCGCGCGCGGGAGGCGAGGCGTTCATCCACGCGCCCCTGAAGGGTCGGCTGCATGCCTCGGGTTCTGCTATGCCCCATATCGGCGTCCGGGTCCAGAAAGGTCAACTTTTGGGATCGCTCATTCCCCTTCCGGTTCAGGCAAACGATCAGGCGACCCTGGCGCTCGCCTCTCAGCGCGCCGAGCTCGCTCATGATTACGCGAAACGGGAACTCGAGAGGATCGAGGGGCTTTTCAGGCGGGAAGCCATTCCGGAAAGCAGGTTCCGATTGGCCGAACTGGAGGTGAACACAACGGCCGCCGATTTGAAGGCGGCGCGGGAGCGTCTTCAACAAGTTTCCGCCGCACAAAAGGAGACGGCGGATGGTAGCGGCGAGCGGGTCGACCTATATGCGCCCTTTTCCGGAACGATGATCGAGGCCAATGCAGCCTCCGGCGCGCTGGTGGAAGAAGGCGAACCGATTTTCCACATAATCGATCTGGACAGGCTTTGGTTGACTATCCAAATTCCAGAGGTGGACATTGGACGGGTCATGGAGGCCCAGGGCGCCTGGTTCCGGGTGGAAGGTCTGGAGCGGGTGTTCGAGGTCAGCCCTGAAACGGGTGGCCGTTTGGTTGCCATGGGCGGCAAAATCGATCCCAACCGGCGGACGCTGCCGCTGATATTCGAGCTGATCAACCCGGATGCCGTGCTCAAGGTGGGCATGTTCGCGCGGGTGTCCGTGCTGACGGGCAACCACGCCACGGGTCCTTCCGTTTCCGCCTCCGCCCTGGTAGAGGAGGGAGGACAAACCATCGCCTATGTGCAATCCGGCGGCGAGTCTTTTGAGAGGCGCGTCTTGCAATTGGGCATTCGCGACGGCGACCGGGTTCAGGTCCGTTCCGGGCTTGTTCC
>JBGTRP010000221.1:0-9356 GCA_041940685.1 Acanthopleuribacteraceae bacterium | reverse complement strand
CCAGATCTTCACGAAAGGCGGCGAGAAGGGCCAAGTTGTTTTTGGCAAGCGCGATTTGAACCGGAATGGCGAGCGCTTCCCATAGCGCCAAGGCGCTCAGGTTGTACCTCTCCGCATCGCCGAATTCCTCCTGGTCCATGGCAAGCACCGCTAAATTGACGAGACATTCGGCCTCCAACCAGGGATGGTGTACCTGCCGGCTTAAGTCCAGAGCGTTGTTATACAAGCTGGCGGCCCGGTCGTATTCCCCGCGCTCATGGGCGATTACGCCCAAGTTGTTAAGAGCGCTCACCTCGTTGTAGAGGTTGCCTTGCTCGCGAAATATTTTCAGCGCGCGAGCGTAGTAGGTCTCGGCCATGCCGGGTTTTTTCTGGCGGTTGGCTATATTCCCCGATGCCAGCAGGATATTGCCCTCCTCGAAGATGCGGTTGCCGGCCTCGGCAAGCTCCCGCGCCTCTCGGGTCAAGCGGTCGGCGGTCTCCAAGTCGCCGAAGTTGGTGGCGATCAGGGTCAGGATGCGCAAACAGCGTTGCTGGAGACCATAATCCTCCCGGGTTTCTTTTTTCTCTAAAATCCGTTGGGCAATTTCACGGCTTTCCTCGAAATGGCCCAGTTGCAGCAAACAATCGGCGAGCATGATGTTGGCGCTATGGAAACCGGGGTCCAAATCGACGCCGACCTCAAAATAATCTCGCGCCACCCTGGGCCCATGGGAAATCAACCGCTGCCGCCCCATGGCGTAATTCTGGTTGGCCAAATCGTGGGGCGACAACTTGGTGGCGTAACTTCCCGCGGGAATGTCTGGCCGTACGAGATAGGCGATCCTTTCGCCTAGCTCGGGAGCGAGCCGGGTCAGGTTTTCATCCCAAAGTGCGTCCGTGGTCTTGGCTCCGGCAAAGTTGTAGATGGTGAAGCGCACCTGGAAACGATCGCCCTTGCGCTCCACCACGGAACGAACCAGAAGATTGGCCTTAAGGGTTTCCCGAAACAGGGCCAAACTGGTGTCGGGCAAGGGTCGACCCAAGGAATGCTCCTGATCGATAACGAACACGCGCAGGGAATCCTCGGAGATGATGGAAAGGCCCTCCATTTCTCCCAGGGCTTCCGCCACCATGCCGCGCAGGCCCCACTCCACCCAATCGAGGTTTGGGTCGCCAGATTGGTTTTGAAAGGGCAGCAAAATGATTTTGCCGATTTCTCCGGGCTGGATGAGATCGGGATCGGTGAACCATCGACGCATCAGGATAAAACTCACGGCCGTGAGCAGAACCAGGCTGGCGAGAACCCAATTGCGAAAACGCTTGCGGCGCAGACGCGCGGGTTTTTTGCGAATCGCGCGCAGACGGCGATGGGTCTCCCGCGCGGTCGGCCTGGCGGCGGGATCGAGTTGCAGCAATTCCTTGATGAGCCGCGCGAGGTCCTGGTCCAATTGGGGGCAGGCCTCGAATGGGTCCAGCGCCTCCGCGCGGCCAACCCGATACAGCAGGCTGGGCATGGACAGACCATCTTCATAGGCGGAACGGTCGCAAAACATCTCGAACAACAACACACCCATGGTGTAGAGATCGCTGGCGGTCGTGGCGTCCTCGCTACGGGCCTGTTCCGGGCTCATGTAACGAAAGGTGCCCACGATGCTACCGAAGCTGGTGTGATAGGAGTCCGCGGGCAGCGGGGGCAAGGATTCATCCTCGGAATCTTCGCCCTCCACCTCGGCCCAATCGTTTTTTAAAGCCGAGATCAGGTTGACCCTCTCCTCTTCATCTTCCTGCAGCGAACGGGCCAGGCCGAAATCCAATACCTTGATTTCTCCATCGGGACGTATCATCACATTTTCCGGCTTCAGGTCCCGGTGAATGATGTCCTCACCGTGGGCGGCGCACAGCACGCGCGCCACGGTTTCAGCGATCTCCAACTTTCTCTCGTGCGTCAGGCCCGCTCTCATCTTCTTCTTGAGCGTGGCGCCCTCGATATATTCCAACACCAGGTAATCGCTGTCGCGATGCTCGACCAGGTCATAGATCCGGCAAATATTGGGATGGTCCAGATGCGAAAGGGTCCGCGCCTCACGCAGAAAGCGGGTCTTTTCCAAGGGTGTCATGCGGTTTTTGGCGCCCGCGGCCTTGAGCGCCACATGACGTCCCAAGATTTCGTCATGGCCCTTGTAGACATAACCCATACCGCCGGCGCCCAAGAGTGATTCCACCCGAAAACGGCCGATTCGGCTGCCGATCAGACTCACGCGATGCCCCCATCCCCTATTCTGGGAAAGTTTTTATTTTAGCCTAGAGGAGCATCTTGGGTCGAGGGCCAAACTCTTTCGCCATCTGATAAATTGTCGCGGCCTCAATAAGGGAAAAATCCGGCCGGGCCGCAAGGGAGCTGGCCGATTCGAACAGCGGAATGCACCGTCTTTACAGGGGGGATGGGGCAAAGACCGGCTCGATTGCCTCGTGGATCAAACCCGCCTCGCGGGCGTAGCGGTAGAAACGCGTCAAACTGGCCAATTCCCGCTCTGCCAGGTCGAAATGGATATGGACGCTGAAATAGCGCAGGATATCCTCGCGCTTCAGCGGCCAGCGCCGCTGAATATCGGGCAAGCGGGATTCGATGCGCGCCAAACCGTACTCTTTGGCCTCCAAAAGCATGCCGGCCACCTCCCGGGAGGCATGGGCGCCGCGCATGGCCCAAAAGGCAAAGACAAAGGGTAGACCCGTTTCCGCGAACCATTCCGAGGCCAGGTCGATCCGTCGGTAGTCGCCCGCCTCCAGTTGCAGCGCGGCATCGCCGATGACCAGGGCGGCGTCCGCCTCCTCCAGCATGCGCCCAGGCTCGGGCGTCATGGTTACGAATTGGGGCTTGGACTGATAGCGCCGGTGGAAAAGAATGCGCAACAGCGCCACGGAGGAACGGGAAAAGCGGTCGAGCGCCACCCGGCGCACATCGCGCAAGGGCTTCTTGGTGAGAATCAGCACGGAACGCACCTCGTGGCGGGAGGCGATACAAATATGGGGCGCGATTCGCAAGCCGGGAATGCGCTGGTATTCAATGGAGGAGATGAGACCCACGTCCGCGCGCATGGCCGCCAGGTTATCCGCGCATTGCGACGGGTAATCGAAAAACAGCTCGGCCCGCTCCCCGAACAGGCCGTCCTTGAAGGCCATGTTCAGGGGCAGGGCATTCAGATAATCGATTATCGAAAATCGGATTGCCGAATCGGAAGCCATGGGCGAATCAGGTAAAGTCTTCCGCGCCAAAGATCACGCTGTAGATGATGTAAAGGATTGCCAGGGGCGCGATATAGCGAAGAACGAAATGGAAGACCTTGAAGAAGGGATGCACGTTGCCGTTCTCATCCTGAAGCCCCAATTCATCGAGGCTGACTTTCTTGTTCAGGAACCAGCCCACGTACACGGTAATCAGGAGGCCGCCCACGGGCAGCAGCCAATTGGAGGCCAGGTGATCGAAGAAGTCCATGAACCCCTGCTTGTTCTTAAAGAAAATCTCGTTGAGCCGGTAGCCGAGCCCGGAGTCCGCGGTTCCGAACAATTTGAAGCGGGACACCGCAAAGCCGGAGTTGAGCGAAAAAATGACGCAAATCGTGAGAGCAAAAATGCTTCCGGCCGCGGCCAGGGTGGCCTTGACCCGCGTCATGGAAAAGCGGTCGACCAGCAGGGCGACCGAAACTTCCAACAGGGATATCGTGGAAGACAGCGCCGCGAAGGCTACCAAGATATAAAAGATCGGTCCCAAAATGGCGCCGCCCGCCATCTTGGAGTAGAACATGTGCGGCATGGTAGTGAAAAGCATGCCCGCGGTAGAAGCGCTGATTTGGTCCTGAGATTCGGGAAAGGAGAAGAGGATGGTGTACATGATGATGCAGGCGATGAGGGCGATCGCCGTGTCGAGCACCACGATCGCTACCGAGGCCTTGGTGATGGACTCCGCCTTTTTCATATAGGAACCATAGGTAATCATGGCGCCCATGCCCAGGGAGAGGGTAAAGAAGGCGTGACCCAGGGCTTCCAGAACCCCATGGGTCGTCAGTT
Organism: Acanthopleuribacteraceae bacterium; assembly: GCA_041940685.1. Taxonomy (GTDB): domain Bacteria; phylum Acidobacteriota; class Holophagae; order Acanthopleuribacterales; family Acanthopleuribacteraceae; genus JBGTRP01. The sequence goes on along the minus strand of JBGTRP010000221.1, from coordinate 5,310 downwards.
CGTTGAGCCTGGGCACGAACAGGAAGGACAGGGTTTGGCCGATGCCCTTCATGGTGAGCGCGTTGATGGCGAGCACGACCAGGATCAACAACAGCACGGGCATTAAAATCTTGGTGGCTTTTTCGATGCCGCGGGATATGCCGCGCATGACGATGAACGCGGTGACCCCGCTAAACATGAGCGCGAGCATGAACTGAAGTCCGGTATTGCCGATGAACGCGCCAAACGCGCCATCCTCGGGCGGGGTGTAGCCGTTGATCGACCAGTTCAGGCATTGGGCGAAAGAGGAAAGCGACCAACCCGCGATCACCGCGTAAAAACACAGTATCGAGACCCCGGCCAACACGCCGATCCAACCCACGACCGACCAGCGCTTGGACGTGCCGGTCTGCTCGTGCAATGCCCCAAAGGCCGGCACGGGGCTGGACTGGGTGCGTCTTCCGATGAGAATCTCGGCCATCATGATCGGCAGGCCGATGAGGGCGATACACACCAAATACACGAGCACAAAGGCGCCGCCGTTGTTGTCCCAAGCGATGTAGGGGAATTTCCACAAATTCCCAAGGCCCACGGCGGAACCCGCGGCGGCCAAAACAAATCCGAGCGAGCTTCCCCACTGATCGCGCTGTTTGGACACAATCTCCTCCTCAAAACCACTCGATAAATCAATGAAATGGAACCCGAAGGTACACCCGATCCTAACCTAAGATCTTTCCCGATGTCAACCGAGGCCCTTACCCGGCAGACCTTTAAAACCCCGCTTCAGCGCGTGCTTCCAAAGACGCCTATCTTACACAATTCGAATGAGATCTGACAAATCAGCTCTTCCGGTTCGGGCATTCCAAATCTGAATGACCGGGACGAGAACTGCCTGCTCGCGAGTTCCCTTTTGACGCTGGGATTGGGAAAGGAGAAAGGACCGGGTTTGACGGTTGGCTCGGACACCCCTATGATGCTTCACACGAAGCGGCCGCTCCAGGAAATTCCGACGCCCGCCTAGTCGCCTTGGCGGTCAGAATCTTTAATTTTGTGTCAAGTTTTTCAAACACCAAGGCTACAGTTGCAAGTGTCAAGACACAAGCCGCATGCGGGGGACAAAGTAAATCCAACTTGTGGCTTGAAGCCTGGAGCTTGTTGCGTGGGGCCGCGCAACCGGAAACTACAAGCCTTGATGGGCTGGGGCGTGGCCCCGCTAGGAAAGCGCCATGATAGAGCTCAAAGAATTGACGGCGCATAGCTCGGCTGATCGGGTACAGCGCGCACGCGAGGCCATGGATCTTGAAAGCGTAAGCGGCTTTCACTACGAGAGGCGGGGCCGAATCGAGGGTGGCGTCAAACCCGCGCCGCCCTCGAAAGAAAAGCCCGCATTCGCCCGCATCACCAGGCGCGGCAAGCGCTTTCTGACTCATTGCAGCATCCATGGAAAAAACGCCTGGTGCATCCACAACCTGATTCTGGCGCTTCACCACCTGGGCCAGAAACCCATCTACCAGGTCCGCCGACCCAAGCCGGCCACGCCGGAGAAGCCGCGAATCGGGATGCGTCTCCTGGTTGAGTTCACGCCCCAACAGGCCATTTTTCGTGTCCGAAGCCTCTCTACCAATCAGCCCGTGGTAAACCCATTGCGATTCCTAACCGCGGAAGCCAGGAGTTTTCAAATCGACAATTCGGCGCTTCAACTCATGGCCGATCTCGCCGAAACGGATTTGGATCATTTCGGCATCGCCCGTGTGGATATGGCGCCCCTACTCTCGGCTTTGGAGCGCACGCCCCTTTTTGCCAATCTGGACGAGGAACACCCCTACCGGCGAATTCACGCCCATGGACCCGCCCCCCGGGCACGGGTAAGGGTGACGACCGATCGTATTTCTTGGCAGGTCGAACCCTCCCCCGGCGCGGAACCTATCTTCATTCCCGGCTGGCCCGGTTATCTGGTTTGCGGCAAGCAGATCACGCGCTTTCCCGGCTATGTTCCCGACCTTCAATTTCTGGGGAGCGCGGACCGGGGCGAGTTGCCGCTGACCGCGGAGAACCTGAGGCGCCTTCTGGCTGAAAAACACGGCGTCACTTGGCTCATGCGAAAACCACAACAGGTATCCAACCCCGACTTGGGCCTGCGGCTGGAACCCCACCGCAAGGGTTTACGCGGCCAAATCGGTTTCTTTCATCACAACCGCTTTCTCCCGATTGGGGACGCGGATCATTCCCCGCAATGGGTTGAAAATCAAGGAGAAATGGTGGTGGTCCACCTTGACTCCTTTCGTAGGGCGCAACTGTCCCGCGACCGCCAAATGGTCAAGGCGCCCTGGCGTGGCAACGCGTTTCACCTGCGGGAAAACCAGGCCCGCAATTTTTTGGAGGCCGCGGGTTTTCCCGAGCACTGGCGCGTACAGCGCGCCGCGGCTGATCGCTGGTTCGGCCTGGAATTTCTGGAGATGGAATGCACCTGGCCGGGAGACGGACAGGCCCCGATTTACCACGTGGGCGGGGAAAGCTTCGACCATGACACCCTACTACGGGCCTTGGACGAGCAGGGCCGCCTCGCAAGACTCCCCAATGGCCAGCTGCTCCGAATCGACGGCGCCGAGATCCTCAAGAACGAAAAGATTCTCAGGGGCGTGGAAAGCCTGCATCAGGATCCCGGGGCCCGCTCTCGCCTGCTGGAAAGAATCCTCGGCATGGAAAGCGGGGCGGATGAAGGCCTACCCGACCCCCCCGCGATTCCCCCGCGCTGGTCAAAACTGCTGCGCGGCTATCAAGGGGAAGGGGTGCGCTGGCTGTTGCAAAACCATATAGCCGGCGAGCCCTCTCTACTTGCCGATGACATGGGGCTCGGCAAAACCATTCAAACCCTGGCCTATCTGGACCTCGTCAAGCAGGAGCAACCTCAACTCATTGTGGCCCCTACCTCCCTGCTCCACAATTGGAAGGAGGAATGCGCCCGTTTTTGCCCCCATCGCCAGGTCACGCTCCACCACGGGCCTTCAAGGGCTACGACACCGGAAGCAATCGCCGAGCAGGACCTCGTCATCAGCAGCTACGGCACGGTCTTGCGCGATATCGAGCTGCTCTACGATGTCGCCTTCCAAGTGGTGGCGCTCGACGAGGCGCAGGCCGTGAAGAACGCGGCGTCCCGGACCGCGGTCGCGGTTTCCGAGCTGTGGAGTGAGCATCGCCTCGCCCTGACCGGAACCCCGGTGGAAAACCGGCTCACCGAGCTTTGGGCTCTTTTCCAATTCTTAGCGCCCGGATATTTGGGAGACAAGGAGGACATCAAAAGCATCGGTCTGCCCGGAAGCGCCGCCTTTCAAGCGGTTCGGGCCAAGGCGGCGCCCTTCCTCAAACGAAGGCTCAAGTCCGAGGTAGAAAAAGACCTGCCCGAGAAACAAGAAGTCATCGTTCGGCTACCCCTGGCCGAAGAGCAGGCCAGCCTATACCAGAACGTGTTGCGGGATTCACGGAAAAACCTGGCGCGGGATCGGGGAAGGACGATCTCCATCCTCACCAAGTTGTTGCGCCTTCGCCAGGTATGCTGCCATCCGGGACTGGTCGGTGAACGCTACCTCACCCTGCCTTCCAACAAGCTCGATTTCCTGCTGGAAAGCCTGGAGGAGGCGCTGCATGGCGGCCACGCGGTGCTGATCTTTTCTCAGTTCACAAAATTGCTCAAGCTGTTGCGCTTCCAATTGGAGGAACGCGACTGGGAGTACCTATACCTGGACGGCGCCACGCGCGACCGCCAGGGCCTGGTCGAGCGGTTCCAAAGCGACGGACCGCCGCTTTTTCTCATCAGTCTCAAGGCGGGCGGCACGGGCCTCAATCTGACGAGGGCCTCCTACGTCTACCACCTGGACCCCTGGTGGAACCCCATGGTCGAGGCGCAGGCCACCGATCGCGCCCACCGCATCGGTCAGACGCAAAAGGTGATCAGCTACAAGTTGATTTCGGAAGGCACGGTGGAAGAAAAGATCCTCAAGCTTCAATCCGGCAAGAAATTCCTGGCCGAAGGTTTATGGCAAGATCCGCAAAAGCTGATCGCATCCATGGACCAGGAAACCCTGCTGTATCTATTCTCCTGATAGGTTGCGGCAAACCGAGCAACGTGGAGCCAGGCCCGAAACAGCCAAAATCCTTCCTTCCTACCAAAGCCAAAGTTAGCCCAAAGTCAACAATCCTCTTTTCAATGCTATTTTCTTTTCAATTTCATAGCTCAACCTCCTTCTTCCGGTTCCCATCCGGAGGCGACTTGCCATGAATGGGTACGCCTTGGTCCAACAGGGCATGTATGCGATGGCCGTTGATCTTTTTTCCGGACGGTAAGGTCAGCGCCCACGCATGCAAACGCCGCTTATCGTCGACCAGTTCGAGGCCATGTTTCCTGAGACATTCCAAAATATTCACCTTGGAACGGAGAATTCGGCTTTTCAATAGGTTGAGATTGATGCCGAACCGCTGGGCAATTTCAACCTGCGGAATCTCGGAAAAAAATTGGAGGGAAAAATAGGTGAGTTGGGGTTCGGGCAACTTGTCCACACAGCGGCGCAGACAATCCATGACCTGGCAGTGGTACACCCTTTCCTCCTGCGTAATACCCGCATCCGGGTAAGAGAGATAGGCTTCCTCGGCCTGCTGAGGTTTGGGCGTGTTTTTGCGGTAATAGTGGCTCAGACATTTGTAGGCAATGCCGATCACCCATGAGACCAATTTCTTCGGGTCCCTCAAATCGGATAGCTTTCGAGCAATTTTGAGGGAAACGATATTAAAGAGATCCTCCGCGTCTTGGTGGTTATCGGCCCTTGCACAAAGGTAGCGCCACAAGGGACGGCGGTAAATCTCGTGGATGTCATCGAATGCATCGCGATCTCCCCCGCAAAAACGGCGAATAAGATCTGATATCGGTTCTTTCATATGGATCCCCCTCTTTGGTCACGGTTGCAACCAAAATTTCTACCCCTACCTGGTTTCTTGTATGGCCGAGGAGACGACTCCCGCGAACCCTCCCCCGGGCCGATGATCGGGTTGTCCCCATCGGGGGTTTTGTTTTTTTCGATCCATCTAATCCATGATCCGACCTCGTTCCATCGCTGTTATCAAATCCGCACATTCGAAATATTGGTAAGAAACCGCGAGTTCCCAGGCGGTCCGGCCATCCGCATTGAGGGTTTCTGTTCTGGCGCCCTTGTCCAGCAGCCAGATCACCATCTGTTGATTGCCCCTGGACGCCGCCTCCATGAGCGGGGTGACGCCTCTCAGGTCTTGAGCGTTGACCCCCGCTCCCTTCTCCAGTAGCAGTTCCGCTATTTCAGGAGA
>JBGTRP010000220.1:0-9376 GCA_041940685.1 Acanthopleuribacteraceae bacterium | reverse complement strand
GCGCGCAACCGCGGCCCGATCCAAGCGAATCCTTCAACTCGCATTGAAAAATCATGGATGAGTAGTGCGGGACAACCGCGTTTTCCAGCGAAAACTGCCGAAACCAACCCGAAATTCGGCTTCGATCCCCCGGCGCGACTACCCTCCCCCGCGCGCCTCCGCGGTGAGGTCCATCATCTGGCGCGCATGCTTGCGAAGGGTTTCCGATTGGCTGTCGCCGCCCATCAGCCGGGCCAGCTCCGAGACCCGCTCCTCGTAATCGCAGAGGATCAGGGACGTGAAGGTACGGCCTCCGCGCACGGTTTTGCCGATCTTGATCTGCTGGGTGGCGAAGCGGGCGACCTGAGCAAAATGCGTCACGCACAGAATTTGGTTGCTCTTCCCCAGGGACGCGAGCTTTTCGCCCACGGCATGCGCCGTTTCCCCACCGAGGCCCGCGTCCACCTCGTCGAATACCAATAACTGCCCGCTGGGATGCTCGAAAGCGCCGATCAGGGCCAGTAGCAGACGCGAGAGCTCACCGCCGGAAGCCACCTTGGAGAGGGGTTTGGGCTCCTCGCCGGGGTTGGAGGAGAACAGGAAAAACAACTCCGGTTGGGGAAGCCGCAAATCGCGGGTTGCCGGCAATTGCTCCGGCCAATCCGGCCATTGCAGGCTTACATCGAAAACCGCGCCATCCAGCGACAATTCATGTAGACCCCGGGTTACCCTGTCTCTGAAAAACACCACCGCCTCCCGCCGCTTGTCCAGCAGGCCCCGGCGTTCGTTTTTTAGGGCTTCATAGGCTTTCTGAAGCCCGCGCCATTCCTCTTCCAGTCCCTTGGAAGCGAGGCTCAGCCGGTCCAACTCGGTCTTCAACCTCGCCAATTCCTCGCGCACTTCCTCGATATCGCGCCCATACTTCAAAAAGAGCTTGTTGAGCTCGGTTTCGCGCGCCTCCAGCAGGCTCAATTGATCCTCGTCCACCTCCTGGTCTTGGCCCTCGATCTCCATTTGCAGGTCTTCCAAGGTGGCGGAAAATGGATCGATTTGTTCCCTGTAGGCGTGTAGATCGGGCACGAACTCCGCCAGGGAGGTCAAAAGCCTGGAGGCGCGCCGGGCCTCGGGAATCAGACGCTCTTGCAGGATATCGCTCAATTCCTGATATTGAACCCGAATCTTTTCCCGGTTGCGCGCCTTCTTGAGCCGCAACTCCAGCTCTTCGTCTTCAGGACCGGGATTGACCGCCTCGATCTCGCCGATCTGAAGTTGCAGAAAATCGATATCCTTGAGCCTGCGCGCCTCGCCATCCTTGGCTTCCCAATAGGCGTGGAATCGCTTCCGGAAATTCTCCAACTCCCCCTGGAACCCCTGCCGTTGGTGGCTCAATCCGGTTTGTTCATCAAAAATCAGGAGATGGTTCTTGGCTTTCAACAGCCGTTGCTGGCCGTGCTGGCCGTGAATTTCGAAGGCGATATCGCCGTATTCGCTGAGAATGGAGTTGGGCACCATGACGCCGTTGACGAATGCGCGGGATTTGCCCTCGCTGGTGAGCTCGCGCCTGAGGTAGAGCTCCTTGCCTTCCAGCAGTTCGAGATGGTCGGGAACCGTTTCCAGCTCGAATTCCGCCTCCACCACGGCCTTGGCGCTTCCGGTCCTCACCAGGTCGCTGGCCCCGCGCGCGCCGCCCAACAGCAACAACGCATCGATGAGAACCGATTTCCCGGTGCCCGATTCACCGGTCAGACAGATAAAAGCGGAACCGACCTCCACGGAGGCTTCCTCGATCACCGCCAAATTGGATATCTTCAAATATTTGAGCATAAGCTCCTCGGGTAGGCCGGCTATTTTATCATGGGTCGAGGGGGCGGAAATGGCTTTCGGCCCGTCCGCCTCATGGAAAAGAAAAACGCCGGCGGGCGACTCATGCCCGCATGCCCTGGCAATTGGGGCAATAATGGGTGCCTCTTTGGGCCAGGACCATCCGCCGCACCGCGGCGCCGCATTTCAGGCACGGCTCATTCTTGCGGCCATAGACGAGGAAATGGACCTGGCTTTGGCCCTTGTCGCCATCGGGTTTGCGGTACCAATTGATGCTGGCGCCCTCATGACGAATCCCCCGCTCAAGCACCTCCTGGATTGCCCGCGCCAAGCGCGTCTTTTGCCTGGGTTTCAGTCGGGATACGGGAGTTTCGGGGTGGATGCCGGCGGTAAAGAGCGCCTCGTCGGCGTAGATATTGCCGATCCCGGCAATCTTACTCTGATCCAAAAGGAAGGCTTTGACCGCGCGCCGGCTGGTTCCCCAAAGCGCGCGGAAACCCGAGGGGCTCAATGTCAGTGGTTCGGGACCCAGCTTTTGTTCCAGGAAATCCAGCGATCGCGTCAGCGCCACGCGACCAAATTTCCGTGCATCTGAAAAAACCAGGAAACGGCCGTCGCCCAACCGCAGGGAAAAATGGACCCAGGCGTCCTCGCCGCGCTGGCGCCAGCTCAAATAGAGCCGCCCGGTCATGCGCAAATGGACCACGAGATAGCGTCCATCGAGGTACACGCAGATGTATTTCCCCCGCCGTTCCACGGCATGAATGGTCCTACCGCGCAGCTCGCGGTTGAATTCCGCGACCGTGCGCCCGTCGAGCACCCGCTCCCAATCGGTCCACACCTCTTCGGCCACGGCGCCGACCAAATCGGGCCGCAGCCCTCTCACCACGGTTTCCACCTCGGGCAATTCGGGCACGTCGCCTCCTTCACTTTCTCAATCTCCGCGAACATCCTGGGCAGCTCGCCGTGGTCGTCCGGACTGCGAGCTTTCCGCCAGCCGATTTTTCGGCCGCCTCCCCTGGGAGGAGGTGTTTCGCGCCCGCTAATCTTAAGCCAAACCCCGCACGCCACGCCAGGAGGATTGCGGGATTTTGGCCAGATGCCTCCGGAAGCCTGATTCAAGGAGGCGTATCCACGGCGAGAGCGGGCACCAGCACGCCCTTGATGAAATTCAGATCCACCTGTTGACCGACCATCCGGCCCCAATAACCCGCCTTGCGGTACACGATGAAATGGGCGGGCCGGCCGGTTTGCAGATAGGGTTCTTGCCGGCCCAGAAGCCTTGGTGTATGGACAAAAAAAGCATCGAGCAGCCGCGGCTGGGAAAGGCCCAGTTCGTCTAACGCCTCGAGCTCAGAAGCCAGGTCGCCGGTAAAGGAGAAGAGATGCCCTCCCGCGGCGCCAACCGCGACGGGCCCTCCCCTGCCGATCCAGCGGCGCAGGGGCGCGAGCGACCGCTCCCGCCGTTTCTGCCAAATGGCGCAGCGGTCCCGCAACCGGTACACGACCCCGTCCATTCGCTCCTGAGCCAAGGCTACCGTCGCCTTGTCATAAAGGCCCAACCTGGCCACCTGGTTCAAGCGTTTTTCGAAGAATCGGCCGCAGTAGCGTTTGTCATTCAGGGCGGCAAGGGGCGCCCAAATCACCTCGGGGAAGCGTTCGGGCGTCAGGTTTCCATCCACCGCGGGAATCCCCTCCCAAAAGTCGAATGCATGCTTGGCCAACGCTTCCAACTCAGGGCCCCGCGCATCCTGAATATAGGCGCCAACGGCCTGTCCGCGACCCCGCGAAAAGGCGATCAGCTTGTCGACCATCGCCCCGTGCTCAAGCCATCTCACGGGCTTGCCGCTACCGTGGGAGGACCACCAAAGGGTGAGGGGCGCGTCCTCGGGCAGGGATTCGAGTTGGGCTTCGAAGGGTTGGTCCGGATCGAGCACGCGTCCGAAGCCGGCGCCCGGCCCGTCCGGCAAATCCAGGTACCCACCCGACAGCCGCATATCGAGAAATACATCGAAAGCCGCGCCCAGCCCCTCGGCTGGAAACACCGGATCCCGAACGGAGAAAAAGCCCGCGTTCCGCAAATAACGGGCAATGCGCCCCTGGTTCTCCAGGCTGAGATCCTCGTCCGCGCCCAAGCCTCTTTCCTGAATCAGGCTGTAGAAATCCGCGTAATGCGGCAGCACGAGCGCGGCTTCGACCACCCGAGCTCCCTCGGGCGCGGGAAAGGGCTGGTTGGACACCAACGCCACAACGCCCCGTTCATCCACGGAAATATACACGTTTTCCCGCAGAGAATGCAGCGAGCGATCAAAGATGGTGGCGCGGGGAAAATAATAGCCATCCGCCCAGAATGAAATCAGACACAGGAAAAGCAAGAGGCCCCCTTGGCGAACGGAACCGCGAAGTGACGGAGGCGAAACCCGGCCAAGGCCTAGCTTTAGCCGACCACCCTGTTCTTGCCGCGGCTCTTGCCGATGTAGAGTTTTTGGTCCGCGGCCATCAGCATTTCCTCCGGCGATTCGAAATTGCCCTCTTCCAGGGTGGCCACGCCAAAGGTCGCACTGGTGGTGAACTCCACGGAAGGGGTGGAGAACTGCATGGAGCGCACCAACTCCAAAAGCTTATGGGTGATGGTCAGCGCCGTTTCGCGCGGGGTGAAACGGAACAACGCCACGAACTCCTCGCCGCCGAACCGGGCGAACACATCCTCGTGGCGCATGCAGGATATGAGCTCACGGGCCAGGGACTTGAGGACGATATCCCCATTCACATGGCCATAGGTATCGTTGAGGCGCTTGAAATCATCCAGATCAAGGATGATGAGGGAAAGCGGCATTTTTTGGCGCTTGTGGAAGGAGAATTCCTTGTAGAAGGTTTCCATGAAATAGCGTTTGTTGAAGGCGCCGGTCAGGGCGTCGCGCGTCGCTTTGTCGTAGAGCTCCTGCTGGAAATCGAACTCCAAATCATCCTTGACGGAGTAGCGGAGGATGACGTTACCCAGGCAAATGCGATCGCCATCCTGAAGCAGCGTCGACTTCACCTTTTTCCCGTTGACAATGGTTCCGTTCGTGCTGCCCAAATCGGAAATCAGGGTTTGGCCCTCGTGGTCGAGCTCAAAAACCGCGTGCTCCCTTGAAATATTTTCGCAATCGAAACAGATTTCACACTCACGGCTACGGCCCGCGCGCATGGCCTTTTTCGGGTCCAGACGAATCACCTTGCCCACGGAGTCGCCGGCCAGCACTACCACATAGGGAACGCCACTGCCATTGACCCGAGTCATATCCGCTGCGACGATCTCCAGGTTATCGGTCGTGTTGTTGGATTCTCTATCGTTCATGGGGCGGGATACTTCCGACATGCCGTTTGCGCAAATTTTAAGGGGAAAACCGCAAAGTTTCAATCATTAAGTACGGTTTCACCGGCGCGCGCTCCAGGGAGACGGCCCTTGACCCGCCTGGTTTTCCACCCCAATGAGAGACCTCGGGAGCGACGTGGCTTCGAAACCAAGTGCTTCTGAGTTATAATGAATCACCCCGTAACGGGGAAGGATGTTTTTCCGATGGCCAAGCTTCATTATTACCAACACGCGGGAGAATTGAACCGCGAGCTGAAACGAACCATTCCCTCGGACCGGTTGAAAGAGCTGCACCGCAAACAGCCTTGGCGCCACTTTTTCATCGCCGGACGCCAGCTTTTGCTGATGATCGGGCTGCCTGTTCTGATCTACCACGTAGAAACAGCCTGGGTCTGGGCGCCCGCCAGCATATTGCTGGGTTTCGTGGTCTTCGGCTTTACCGTTCTCATCCACGAGGCCCTGCATAAATGCGTGTTCAACCGGGACCCCCATAACGTCTCCGAGTGGCTGGGCATTGTCTACGGCGTGTTCTCAGGTTTGGCCTACGCGCAGTTCAACCGCTGGCACCTGGACCATCACAATCAATTGGGCTCGGAGGTGGACGATCCCAAGCGGGCCCATCTCTCTCCCAAACGCAACGCCCGCTGGTACAAATTGCTTTACTGTACGCCGATGCTGTTCCCCATTTATTTCCGCGCCGCGGCCAAGGAAAAGTGCAAATATTCCGATGCGCTCAACAAGAGCATCGCCCGGCAGCGGCTGGTGTCGGTAATGTTTCACCTGAGCGTGTTGGGCTTTTTTGCCTGGCTCTCGCCCTGGTTTGCGCTCAAGGCCCATGTGATTCCAGTATTTTTTGTTTTCCCCGTGGCCTTTACCCTCAACCGGCTCGGCCAGCATTACCTTATCGATCCAGACGATGTGGCCAAGTGGTCCACCCTCATCCGGCCCAACCCGGTCTGGAATTTCCTTTTCCTTTTCTCTTCCTACCACATGGAGCACCATTTCTTTCCCGGCGTGCCCTTCTACAACCTAAAGGCATTGCAAAAGGAATTGGACGGCTTCTACAAGAAACGCGGGGTTCCCACGGTCACCTACACCCAACTGGTCAAGGCCTGGTTCTGGGACAACCACGTGCCCCACACCAAATGGCTGCCGAAAGCGGAGAGGGCGCAACCGATCCAGGAAGGGTTGCGCCAAAGCTGATTTGATTTCCAATCCAGAGGCTGGGGCTCCCTCCGGGCGTACCAGCCGCGGGGTTTTTGTGTGTTAAAAATCCCAAATTTGGGAGCAATATAGGCAAAGGGGTTTGCTCCATGGGGCTATAATTCCCTCTTTTTTTCCGAGCCATTGAGAATCCTCCCTGCGTCTATCCAAAGATTTTAGAGAATTCCAATTCCAAAAGAGGCAACCCACTATGTGATAATCGTACCTTGGGAATTGCTTTTTTTATAAGCCGTGATTATGCTTTTTCGGAAGGCATTGTCTCCAACCAACGCTGTATATCTTATGGTCAGGATAATATCGTTGATCGTCAGACTATACTGGCGACCGGATTGGATATGATCGTCCAGGTCGCTGATATACAGGTTCCATGAGGACACGGCACCCGTGCCTTCGAAAGGAAGATAGCGGGAATCGCCCATATTCAAGACGAACATACCCGTATCGTCCAGTCCCCTCGACATGGCAATGGTCTGGTTGGGCGAGGGGATATTTCGGGTGGTACCCGCCGGCGCTTGATAACTCTGTATGGGTTCTGTTGCTGAGGGTGTCGCGTCCATTAAAGCGATCGTGGCCTCGGCATTGTCATCGTCTTGCACGACCACCGCGTTGGCGGTTTGGGTCAAGGTCGCGTGAATGTCTTGATAGGGTCCCAGCAGGGTGGGAATCGATACCGCAATATTGGCGATTTGGCGGCAATAGTGACCGGGGTAATCGCCATCCAGGCTTTTTTCGGTGATGGTAAATGCCAATCCATAGGGCGTGTTGGTGGACTGCATCTGCTGGGAAACGTATTCGCTAAAGGTAGCGGGTTGATTCTCACCGCCGTACTGGCTGGATAATAGCGTCGCCAGGGAAACGGTCTTGGTGATTTCCATCCCTCTGGAATCCACATCCATGTAGTGTTTTTCCAGATTGTTCAGTGAATGGATCAACGGTTCCGCCGACATCAGGCCATCGTACCGGCTGTTCCAACTGGCGGTGTTGACAATAGCCAGACTGCCCATTTCAAGCCCTTTTTCATACTCGAAGGCCGTCTGTGCTTCCTGGGAGACCTGAACGGACAATTTATAGGATTGATAATACAGTTGCAGCAATTGCCCTTTCATCCACTGGTACAAGGCTTCATTGGTGAATTTCCTTCGATAGTAATTCGAAATAGCGGCGTTTTGCTGAATTTGCACCTGGGCGATGCGGTAATCCCGCTGGGCCATTTCAAATTGGGTCGTGGCCGCCTGCCACTGTTCGAGCGACTGATTCAATTGATGATCGGCCTGGTCCATCTGCAAGGTCCATTCATCCCTGCGGCGGGAATAACCCGCTTGGGTTTTTTGCGCTTCGGCAATAAAGCTAAACGCTTGTGCCGTTGAACCGAAACCATTGGCAGCGGCGTCTATGGCTTTGCCGGCGGCTTCGCCCCCCTCGGCCAAGCCGAAAATATTGGGTAAACAATAGGCAATCATGGAACTGTACTGGATCGTCGTGGCTATATCCTGAGACACTCGAGCGGCGCAATCTGAAGTACTTGCCTTGGCTTCCAGATTACTGCCCTCCACCGAATCTTGAAAATTAAACTCCACGGAAATGCCCGTGGTGGCATCCGTGACGGTCAAGCTGGAATCGCCGGCACTCCGGCCACCGGAACCGTCGTATTGCAGTAACCCTTGGTAATAGAGTTTGGTCAACAGCGCCGATTGGATCGAAATCAATAATCCGGAAACATTATTTTGCGCGGCATCGACCTGGTCCTGCTTGACTTGCAAGGTCATTTCCAGAATCGTGCCCTGTTGGGCTGTCTGCAGTTGGGCCAAAGCCTCGGCATCCTTCTGCTGCATGACCGACAGCAATTGCTGACCGAACTGGGCGGTTTGACCGGCAAATTCCTTGGCCCGGCCCAACTGGGTATAGAAGCGGTAATTCGGCGCGGTGGTGCCGTAAAGATGATTGAGCGTTTCCGCCAGGGTGCCGTTGGCGGCGCCGCTTTCGAGCGCCAACGGATTGAGGGACGGTTGGAATAACGCCAGGTCCATGGGGTTGCCGTCGATATCCAAATTGTTTCTCAAATTGTAAAAACGGCTGTCCAGGGTGCTGTATAGATTCAGCAACTGGTCGTTTTGGGGAATGCCGAAGTACAATCCGGAGATCATGTTGTAGGGAATATAGTCCGTCTTACCTTGGGTGGGGATTAACTGGATATGGTCCAGCGACCCTTCCAGGCCGACCAGAAACTCCTGGATAGGCTGGCCTGCACCGCTATATTTTGTGTTGATCGAATTCAGGGTGACCTGAGCATTATCCTGCAAATCGGAAAACCGGGCCTCCGATTGCGGCGGCCGGCCCAATAAATCGTAGGCTTCTTCATAGAAGATATAGGCTTCCTGAATACTCTCCCGGGTTTTCTCGGTATAAAGCGCATCTCCCTGCCTGATCAGGTTTTGTACATAATTCATCACCGTTGCCATCTGAAAAGCCTGGGGGCGCAGCATGGCAATCGCGTCGGCATCGAAGGGATCGTCGTAATAGGCTTGCACGGCCTGGTTCCGTAGTGGCGAAAAGGCAAAGGCACTGCCCAGTGCGCCGGGCTGCATCACAATTTGCTCATTGGCCATTGCCTCGAGCGCGGCGGTGGCGGGCGCCGCAAAACTTTCACGGCTGAGCAGTGGGTAGAAAAAGGTGCGTAAACCGATAAATAGCCAATAAATATCTTTATCGCTATTGGCATCATGATCACTGTTACCTGATGAACAGATATCACAATCATCTTCAAAAGCTGTTCCAAAACAATCCCCATTACAATCCTGGTCACTATTTGCTAAATGTCCTGAATAACCCCCAGAACATACACCACAATCATCCTGAAAGGCAACACCACCACATACATCAGCACAGTCTTCTACTGCAGTTCCATTTGGTGTGCTAGCACAATCACAAATACCAGTACTTGGTGAATTATCACCTTCACATACACCACATTCATCATATTGAGGACATGTGCCA